>CAZCGI010000178.1:0-4101 GCA_964498145.1 uncultured Syntrophaceae bacterium | reverse complement strand
GGATACGGAGATCATCCAGTTCATCGTCGGCATCATCCTGATCCTTTTTTCATTGTACAGCCTGTTTCTGAAACCACCGGATCGAACGATCAGCGAGCGGTGGGGACCGGTATTCGGATTCATCGGCGGATGCCTGGGGGGGGCAATCACAGCAACGGGCCCTCCTGTAATTGTCTACACATCACTGCAACCATGGACCAAGAATACCATCAAGGCAACATTGCAGGGATTTTTTTTCTTCTCCGGAATACTTGTCGTCGTATCTCATGCAATCAGCGGCGTTACAACATGGACAGTCTTCAAATTTTTCCTCATATCATTACCGTTTCTTATTGCCGGAACTTATGTTGGTTCGTTTTTCTATGGAAAAATCAATGAAGAAGGTTATAAACGGGTCATTTATTCTCTCCTCACATTGCTGGGCCTTTTCATGATCCTCAAGGCAACCGGAATTTATCCACGCCCAAGCTAATGCGGCTCGGCATCATAACAAAATGTCATCTTTCCGTTTGCGCTTCTTCCCGGGAATCTGATATAGGCGGCCAATGCAAAACGATTCGAAAAACGGGCAATTACGACGTGCGCTGACAACCGGCATGAAGAAAGGATGGCACGGCTATATCTGGATGATGAAGATCATTATCCCGATTTCACTCGCCACTGCTATTCTTGACTGGAGCGGCCTGATAGAAAAAGCTCATGGCATCATCCAGCCTGTTATGAACATCCTCAATCTCCCCGCTGTGGCAGCCCTTCCGCTGATTATCGGCGTATTCACCGGCATATACGGAGGAGTTGCATCCATGGCGGTTCTTCCGCTCACCCGGGAGGAAATGACCCTTGTTGCTATTTTTCTCCTCATCGCTCACAATCTTATACAGGAAGGTGCCATCCAGGGACAATCAGGACTTCATCCAATAAAAGCAACGGTTTTTCGACTCGTCATCGCCACGATTACCGTGCTGACCGTTGGTCTGTTTCTCAATGTACCCCAGCATACCCAGGCGGTTTTTACGGAAGCACCCATTCACCCTCAATCGTTCATTACTATGATGAAAGAGTGGAGCATAATTACCTTCAATCTCATTATAAAAATCTTTTTCATCATCATGTTTATCCTGACACTGCTGGAAGTCATGAAATCCATGGGATGGATCAACCCGATTATCAGATGGATGTCACCACTTTTGAAGGCTATGGGTCTCAGCCGGAAAGTCGGCATTCTATGGATGACAGCGGTCAGTTTCGGGCTGACCTACGGCGGGGCGGTCATCGTGGAAGAGACAAAAAATGAAGAGCTGACAACAGATGAACTGGAGGAGCTTCACCTTTCAATCGGTATCAATCACTCGATGATCGAGGATCCGTCACTCTTTCTTCCCTTAGGCATAAGTCCGTTTTGGCTCTGGATACCCCGTCTGTTGGTGGCAATTATTGCGGTTCGTCTTCTAACGGTTTGGTTTACCGTTCGTGACAGGCTCCGCACGTAAACAAATCAGCAGGATTGATCCCCGGTTTGGTTCTACAATGCCTCCGTGGCAAGAAATCCGTTGTGAAAATGCTACTTTTTTACCCTTTAGTATTGACAAATCCTTGAAGATTATACTAATAGGTTGCCGACGCATTATCAGGCATGATACTATCAGAGCAGAGGATTATATAGTTTCTTTTTATGTAAACCTACGGTGAAATAAGAGAGTGAGGAGGCACAATGACGATAGAACGCATGATTGATGAACAGGCGCGTAAGTGGCAACAGGCTACTGATCGAAGAAAGAAAAAGCAGGAACCACCAGGACCGGTTATCACGATTTCGAGAGAGCCTGGCAGTGAAGGTCACATACTGGCCAAGAAGATTGCGGAAGAATTAAAAATCGATCTTTTTGATCGGGAAATAATTCATCAAGTGGCAAAGAGTGCCAACATGAGCGAGAGAGTCGTCCAGTCATTGGATGAAAAGGAACGAAGCATCCTCGACAACTGGATTCAATTCCTGAAAACAAGTCGGTGGTTCTGGGGCGATGAATATGTACACCACCTGACAAATGTTATCGGCACCATCCACGAGCATGGCAATGCGGTTATCCTGGGAAGAGGGGCCAATATGGTGCTCCCTCCCGAAGAAACACTGAGGTTAAGATTTGTCGCGCCCTTCGATATACGGGTTCAGAATATCGCGAAGGAACAAAGCATATCCCAGGAAAAAGCGAAGCAGTATATTTACAAAGAGGAATCTGATCGCAAGGCATTCGTGAGAAAATATTTCCATGTCGATATCGATGATGCAGTCAATTACGATCTGGTAATCAACACACAGTATTTGAACTATGATCAGATTCTCAGCATAATTAAAGATTCCTTGAAGTTCAAGAAACTGCCCTCACGGCGTCGTTTTGATCCGAAGCCGGAAGGCGAAGCATAATCGCAAACGATTCTGCAATACGACAGGAAACTTTCCCTCATATGCCTGAGGGGAAGTTTCCTTACTGTCCGCTATGACAAGGCAGAATATACGGAATAATGCGCAGGTTCGAGAGAAGGATGTAAACAGGTTTGATCTATTCGAGACGATAACACTATTGTTCATCTTATCGTAGACAAACATTTCAGACGATTACCAGAGTATATCGTATCATCTTTTTGCGGAAGTCACACACCCGCAAATCATCTCAAATCCCGGACGATAGCACAAAACGGTGTGCATCCTTCATCGTAATTTTCACCATTCATTGTCATAATGATAAGACATTTGGATAGGAGAGCTGTATGCAGGGAAAGCTACCCATCAGTCCTTGCAACAGTATTTATTACCATTAATGTATGTCCATCTGTGCGATGGCCAATAATCACCGGGAGGTTATAATGTTTCACAAGGAAAAATGCGACTTTTGCGGAGAATGTCTTGCACGATGCTACTATCTTAACTTTGACAAAGAAAGCGGTGCGACAGCGTTTCACAAACTGGTTGAGGGAGAAAAATCCGATTGGCTGTACGACTGCGTCACCTGTATTGCCTGTAACGAATACTGCCCCACCAATGCACGACCCTTTGATCTGATTATCGAGAAAATCGAGGAGCTTGGTGATTTTACCGATCCGGAGCTGAAAGCAAAAATGGCAAAACGATTCGCAGCGGACGGTCAACCGAGGCCGGTGACGCAGGAAGGTAAAGTCATGTCGGTCTGCGTTATGGAAGGAAGCATGCCATGGGCTCTCCATGGACAATTATTCGAGGGACTTACCATCCTGAAGGGGCGACATTTTTTCTGCAACGTCCTGTTTACGCATATGGGTGACGAATCCATCGCACGAGATCGTTTGCAGGCACTGGTGGACAACCTGGCATCTTCTGGAGCCAAAGAAATCATCTTTATTCATGATGATTGTTATTGTCTTCTCAAGGGAATGGCACCTGAATACGGAATTGAACTACCCTTCAGGCCCGTACCGATTTTTGAATACCTGCGGGATTACTTAAAAGAGCATCAGGATAGAATAACGAAACTCAACATGAAGGTTGCCTATCAGCGACCTTGTGCGTCCCGTTTAACACCGGAAAAGGACTATTTGCTGGATGAAATCTTCGATCTCATCGGTGTGGAACGAGTAAAGCGACAGTATGACGGTATCAATGCGATATGCTGCGGTGTTGAAGTAGCAGGACCGAACCTGAAGCTCTTTCCGAGAGGGAAGAATTTCGAACCGTTCCGTGACAAAAATATACAGGATGCAAAGGACAGCGGAGCTGAAGCAATGGTTTACCTGTGTCCCATGTGTTTTAAGACACTCGGTGAAAAGGCAAAAGCCGCCGGCATGGATAACTTAATGATCAGCGATATCTGCCGCCTGGCGCTGGGAGAAGAACTGCCGGAGGAAAAACCACTGTAACCTGCCGGTATCAATTGATCTTTGACACAGTTAAATACTCAGCAGACTCGTGATTGCTCATGGCGAGTCATAGAGTTGTCCATTCCCATCACAGGACTTCTTTCGTTCATGAGCTCACGAATCTTATATACAAAATAATACTGATTTCATCGGTATTACCTATGGAGGAGAACAGAGGAGGTAGTATTCAATGGGAGATGATATTCGGTGGGT
>CAZCGI010000177.1:0-4519 GCA_964498145.1 uncultured Syntrophaceae bacterium | reverse complement strand
GTGAAATGAACCCGAGAAAGTTATTCTTGTAAAACAAGGAAAACCGGGAACCGGCTCCTTCGAATGATATATCGGCCACCCGATAATCCGCTTCCTCGGAAAGTCCGTACGTAATAAATCGTCTCTTAATTCGCGGCAGGATTTCTTTGACATTGTCATCGTCAACACAGAGTATGGTAGCTCCGTAAAAGGGTACCAGGTTGGCAAATTCAACAAATGCTTCCTTGATTTCGTCGATACCTGAAAAATGATCGAGATGCTCCAGTTCGATGTTCGTAATCACCGCGATATAAGGACTTAATTTGAGGAACGATTTGTCGCTTTCATCGGCCTCCGCTACAATAACGTCGCCGTCTCCCAACCTGGCATTGCTCCCGATACTGGCAAGTTTTCCACCTATAACCATTGTCGGATCAAGGCCTCCGTGAGCCAGCACTGTTGATATCATGGACGTTGTCGTCGTTTTTCCATGAGTCCCCGAAACGGCGACAGAAAGCTTCATCTTCAGCAATTCCGCAAGCATCTCCGCACGTGGAATGACAGGAATATTTCGTTTGTGAGCTTCTACGACTTCGGGGTTATCAGGCCTGATTGCTGTCGATGTCACCACCACATCAACGTTTCCCAGGTTGGCCGCATCATGACCATAGAATGTGTTTGCCCCCAAAGATGCAAGCCGGTCGGTCGTATCGGTCTGGGTCATATCGGAACCACTGATCGTATAGCCGAGGTTCAGCAATACTTCTGCGATTCCGCTCATGCCGATACCGCCGATCCCGATAAAATAGATCCGCTTCACCTTTCTTCTCATTGAGTATCTCCTCTGCCGGACAGTCGATCAACGATCGTTGTTGTCATTTCGAATAGTGTCCCGTTACTCATAGTTACTTTCCCTGTATGATACTCAAACATTCATCAACAATATGCCCGGCCGCATTGGTTGTACTCAAGGCACGAGCTCGTTCCGCCATCTTCTCCAGTTTGTCCCGATCACTGATCAATCGCTGAATTACCCCGGCTAATGTTTTTCCGTTGAGATCCTTTTCAAGGATCATCTCCGCGGCACCAGCATTTACAAGAACCTGGGCATTCAACCGCTGGTGGTCACCTGCAGCATGGGGAAAAGGGATGAATATGGCCGGCTTGCCGCTCACTGTTACTTCAGCAACGGTTGTCGCACCGGCTCGGCATACCAGCAGATCGGCCTCGTCGTATGCTGATGCCATATCGTTAATAAACGGCACAACCTGGGCCTCTATTTCATACGATTGATACGCTGCCATTACATGCTCCAGTTCCCGCAATCCCGTTTGATGGATGATCCGAACGGGTTCCTTGATGTTTCTCAAATGCGTCATAGTTTCTATGACGGCAGTATTGATCGCCGACGCCCCCTGGCTTCCACCGAATATAAGGATGGTAAATATCCCGTTGTCCTTCTTCCCATGGGATCTTTCGATAAAGCCCCGTCTGACGGGATTTCCCGTTACAAGCACTTTATTCTCAGGAAACCACCGAACCGTTTCGGAAAATGTCACAAATACCCTGTCGACAAACTTTCCAAGGATCCTGTTTGTCATCCCGGGGACGGCATTCTGTTCGGCTACCGCCGTTTTAATTCCCATATAATGAGCCGTTATAACCGCAGGACCGGATGCATATCCACCGACACCGATAACCATATGGGGCTGAAACTCGCTGATAATTGCACGGGACTGAATGATACTCATGGGAATTTTCACCAACCCGCCGATCGTCTTCATCATCCCCATACCCCGTAATCCTGCAATATCAATCGTGCTCAACCGATACCCCATATCATTTAAAATTCTTCCTTCCAGCCCCCTTTCCGTACCGATGAAGAGAACCTCATGTGCAGAATCTCTGCGATTGATTTCCTCCGCAATAGCAACACCGGGGAAAAGGTGTCCTCCCGTCCCGCCGCCGGCGATAATAATTTTCATATGCTCATTCATTGTCATACTTCAGATGTTCACCGTTAAAATGCTATGTTGCTCCATCCGCCGCTGCCTCGTGAACGGATGATGATATATTCAATAATATTCCGATAATTGACATGCTTATAATGAGCGATGTTCCGCCGTAACTTAAAAACGGAAGTGCCAGACCTTTCGTCGGCAACAATCCCATAACACACGCCATGTTGATGAATACCTCTACAGCTAAAATCATCGTCAGGCCTCCGGCCAGAAGCGTTCCAAAGAGATCAGTCGAACGCAGAGCAATAAGAAAGCTGCGAACAATCAGTATGGCGAACAAGACAATCACAGCGGTAACCATGATAAATCCGCCCTCTTCCGCGATAACGGAAAGGATAAAATCGGTGTGCGGCTCCGGAAGATAGAACAATTTCTGCATACTGTTCCCGATCCCGACACCGAATGTGCCGCCCGATCCGAAGGAAATAAATGACTGTATTATCTGAAAACCCGAGTTATTCGGATCCTGCCATGGGTCGAGGAACGAAAGAAGCCGTTTCAGCCGGTAGCTCTTATACATAATCAGAGCCATGCCCACCGGTATGAAGGCGGCAACGAGGCCGGAGATATAGATGATACGGCATCCTGCGAGATAAAACATTAAGAGCATGACAACCATGACAACAACAGAAGTTCCAAAATCGGGCTGGAGCATGATGAGACCGATCATGGCAAACGTTATGATCAACGGCACAAGAAATACCTTAAGGAACTCTTTGATATGCTCTGCTTTCTTTGTAAAGAAATGGGCAAGAAAGAGGACAAGCGCAACTTTCACCACCTCGGTAACCTGAAATGAAAATCCACCGATCCGCAGCCACCTGGTCGCGCCCCCGACTTTGACACCGAAACCGGGAATCAGCACCACGCAAAGAAACGCAAATGACGCGATTATCCCGAAATACGCAACTTTTCGAAGGTGTCGATAAGGAATTTTCGACATAATACTCATCACCACCAGTCCGAGGAAAACGAACACCAGTTGCTTTTTAAGAAAATAGTACTCATCGTTGAACCGCTCCATTGCCATGATGGAACTTGCGCTGTAAATCATGACCGTCCCGATGATAACAAGCACAAAGGTAACGAGAATCATGATGATGTCGTACCGCTTTTCTTCCACGAGTCGTCACTCTCACTTTTGAATCAGTTTCGTTCGATAATATGCCGAACACGGTGTTTGAAAAAATTTCCTCGTTCCTCATAGTTCTTAAATTCGTCAAAACTTGCACACCCCGGTGAGAGCAGCACCACATCACCAGACTGCGCATTCGACCATGCAGTATCGATTGCCTCTTTCAGCGTTTCAGTCATTGCCGTTGGCACAACATTGCCTACTGCTGTCTGTATTTCTTTTCTCGCTTCTCCAAAAATAACCACGTTTCTCGCTTTTTGCTTGATGGATGTCGTGAGCCGAGAAAAATCTCCCCCTTTATTCCGCCCTCCGAGGAGAAGTATTACCGGATTGGGAAATGCCTCAAGAGCGCGTACCACCGCATCAACATTTGTTCCCTTCGAATCATTGTAAAAGTCTACTCCCCCGGCTCGACCAATAAATTCCATTCGATGGGTAAGCCCGCCGAAAGTCTCCAAGGTCCGTCGTATCACCGGCGGAGGACAGCCGCATTGTCGCACGGCCATGATAGCGGCCATGATATTTTCATAATTATGATTCCCTCGAAGACGAATAGTGCTCATTGAATATTCCTCTTCTAAGCCCTCATGATTTCTGAACCGAAGCACGTCACCCTTTTTGAACATTCCCTTCTTCACCATGGAAGATGAACTGAACCACACAACGTCAGCTTTCAGCTTCCGGCCAAGAGATGCGGCCTCCGAATCATCGGCGTTGAGGATAGCAAGATCACGGTCAGTCTGGTTTTCAAAAATTCGTTCTTTTGCTCGTCTGTATTCCTCATATGTCCCGTGATAATCAACATGATCGGGGCTCACATTCAGCAAAACAGCTATAGAGGGACGGAAGCGTTCGATCCATTGAAGCTGAAAGCTGCTCAGTTCCACGACGAGATACTCAAATTCCTTATCTTTCCCGGCAACTCCGATCAATGGATTACCGATGTTTCCTCCCACAAAAACGTTTTTCCCCCATTTCTTCAGAATTTCACCGATCAGCTGTGTTGTTGTCGTCTTACCGTTCGTTCCCGTTATCGCAATGATCGGGGTCGTCAGAAACCGATAGGCCAGTTCGATTTCACTGATGACCGGAATCCCTCGCTCCCGGGCTGCTGCAAGAAGGTAATGAAACGGGGGAACACCGGGCGACGGAATAATCAGGTCAACCGTTGACATGATTTCCTCGTCATGCATTCCCAGCTTTAATTCAACCGACACGTCGCTGATCGCTTTGAGTGCATCCTTTAATTCGGATGGCGGTTTCTCATCAGCGACAACAACTCCAGCCCCCTTCTCGGCACAAAATCGAGCCGTCGCGATGCCTGTTCTTCCCAATCCTATAACTAATACCCGGCGATTCGACAGATCCATCAATCAATTGTTAC
>CAZCGI010000176.1:0-4527 GCA_964498145.1 uncultured Syntrophaceae bacterium | reverse complement strand
TTCCCGGAAATGTCAAACTCTTGGAGTCCCCCGGCAGAGCCGGGGGTTTACCTAGTACCATGTAACGTTTACAATTGCGGATATAAGCGCCGTAATTTTATCCGTGCATCTGGCGTGGTGAATTGCCAGACTATCTTTTTTGCAGTGCTATTCCGGTTTTTCTCCCATGCAGCAACCTGACGCTGCATGGCATTCAAATCGGGCATACGACGATCAAGACATTGCCCTTTCAAAACGCTGAGCTCAATTTCAGCCATATTCAGCCAGCTGCCGTGTTTCGGCGTGTAATGAATATCCAGTCGTTCTGCCAGACGTCTGGCTTCAGCAGGTTCAAACATCTCATAGAGCGAGGCCATGCTGTGAGTATTAAGATTGTCCATCACCAAACGCACTTTGACTGCATTCGGATACCGTACGTCAAGCATGTCTTTTATCTGAAGTGCCCAGTCTTTCCTGGTACGGCGCCGGGTGACGGCCACATGCCTTCTGCCTGCCAGAGGTTCAACCTCCATGAAGATCTGCGCTACTCCTTTTCTGACATATTCGTCGTCCATCCGCATCGGGTGGCCGGGCGAGCATGGAATCGGCTCACGAACCTCGCCGACCATCTGCTTGCAGGATTCATCCATGCATACGACCGGATAGTCCGGATCGTAGGGAAGGTGATAGACGTCCAGAACATCTTCCATGCATGCTACGAATGCCGAACTCCCCTTCGGGGGAATTTTCCAGTATTTGCTGCGGTGAGGCTGAAGTTCATTTTTTTTAAAATCCGTTGCACCGACATATGTGACACCGACTCGGCATATTGCAACTCCACCGCTTTGTCTGCCAGCAGCCTGACCGTCCATCGGCGGTATCCCTCTGGAACGTCGGAACAGGCCAAGGAAATCAACCGTGCCTCAAAGGCTCCGTCAAACTTGACTTCTCGGGGCGGTTTCTCCCTCGGCTTGCGTTCCAGTGCTGCTTCCAGCCCCTGTTCCACAAACCGTTTCTTTAGATGCTCAATCGAACGGATGCTGGCGCCGAGTGCTGCTGCTACATCGGCAACCTTCCATGCCGGACCTTCCTCGCCGGCATCGCACAATAGCAGGGCTCGGGCGTGGATAAACCGTCTGGCGGGAATCTTGCCCCGGCGTGTCATCCCTTCAAGTTCTTCGCGCTCCTCATGGGTCAGTGTAACTCGATATCGCGGTGCCATGGCAACCTCCTCTGTTGGGTTGCCACCATTATATCACATGATTATGTAATACGTAATATTAATTGTTACATGGTACTAGGGACAATCATAACAGATAACGTTAACCATTCCCAATTTTGGTTCTAATTTAGCACGAAAAAGAGTCAATGTAAATTGCATTTGATGGGCATTCATTGGGTATCGGACTTGACGTAAAATGGTTTCTCCTATAGGTATCGATAAATGAAATTAAAGAGAGTGATGCTGATAAGCAAGTTTAAAACAATGACCGAGTGGCAGTAGCTGTCGGTGCTCGTATCTCCACAGAGATCAGTGTGTCTGCATTTCCCATTTTTTGTGACGGACTCTTGCAGAATCATCGGCTTGGAGAACTCGCAATTCCCGAACATTCATGAGAAAATTCTATTCGATCTGAGAATTGTACAACCGGTGATGGGTGCTCATGTTATGTATAGGGAATATTATTAACCAAACATAATGGAATTGAAACTGTGCAGTCAGTATTTTTATCCTGATGATTCGCCGTGTTGCTCTCATGATTATGGAAGCGTGCAAGGATCTGATAAAAATCCGCAGTTCCGGGGGGACTTATCATGAAACCATCGGGCATCATTACCGTGACAACAGATTTTGGCGTACGTGATCCCTATGTGGCGATGATGAAAGGAGTCATCCTTTCCGTAAATCCTGAGGCATCCATTGTGGACGTAACCCATGACATTCCACCTGGTGCAATCCTCCAGGCAGCAAACACCATTGAAGAAATCGTTCCATTTTTCCCTGATGGAACCGTTCACGTGGCGGTCGTTGATCCCGGCGTCGGAGGTCAACGCCTGCCAGTTGCCGTAGAAACGGAGAATTGTTACTTTGTCGGTCCTGATAACGGTATTTTCTCACCGGCAATGGAGCTGCAGAAATCAGTTAAAATTATTCACCTTACCGAAAGGAAATATTTCCTTTCATCGATCAGTAACACCTTTCATGGAAGAGACATTTTCGCTCCTGTTGCCGCCTATATCAGTATCGGTTACAGCATTGCTCAAATGGGAATAGACGTCAAGAATCTGGTGAACCTTCCGATTCCCCGCCCGATCATGGAAGTCGGCGTTCTCCGCGGTCAGGTTATTCGTGTAGATAATTTCGGCAACCTGATTACTAACATCCGTCAGGTTGAGATGGAGAAATTTCTCGGATCGGCAACTCCCCGTATTGCTATCGGTAATGTAATAATTCATGAAATAAGGCGTATCTATACGGACGTCATAAGGGGAGAGTCGCTTGCGCTTTACGGAAGTTCCGGCTATCTCGAAATTGCCGTTCATGCAGGGAAGGCGAGTGAACTACCGGAATTCAGCCCAAATACAATCATCGGTTTTGAGGTCATCGTGGAAAGAGGGACGAGGTGAGTAATGTACGTGATATTAATGTCATATGGCGTAGATATTATGTGTAACATTAACATTGACACGTTGGTATCTTCCACCACTTAAAAACGTCCCCAAAATATCACCCACTCGATATATGAGAAAAAAGAATTATTTCATGAAAGCGCTAAAAATAACTGAGAAATACAATAAAAAACGATAAATATATTATATTGACAAAAAATGCCTATTATGTCAGAAATGTCTTAATGATCTTTAGGAGCATGGGGTCGTAAAGACTTCAGTGGATATGTTGATTTCGCTTCCTGAGTTCGTCCTTTGATTGCGTTTTTTTCTTCTGTTCGAAACGCATTCTTATACGGGATGGCTAACCTCCATAGGTACAAACTTTGTCGTTTTACCGCAACAGGGAGTGATTTAAAATATATTTTTACGACCCCTCCCTAAAGACTTTCCGTATGAAGATCATTGTATAGGCATAAAAAACTCGTCTCCGTTAATCATAGAATATTCCCCAAAAAGCATTGATTGATTGTTTACTTTGTTTGTACAGAACGGAGGCATAACAACGACTGCAATAGTCGGAATATATGAGGGATTTAGCGGTTCCGCCTCTCCTGGCGTAAAGGCAGGCGGTATGGCTGAGTAAAACAGAAAGGTGCCGATTCTATACTATTCTATGCCACGTATCATTTGTGTGGTTCGATGATTACTTTCATCGAATCGCCGCTTTCGGCAACGAGCTTGAACCCATGTCCAGCTTCTTCAAGACTTAATCGATGCGTAATCATCTTTTCCACGGGGACTCTTTTCCCTCTAAGGAGTTCAATCGCCTCAATTGCATCGATTGGTGCATTTCCATATGATGGCATCAGTTTGATTTCGTTTCTCCAGAATTCATTAATCGGGACAGAAAGATTCACATCAGGTTCAGTCGTGGCAAAACAGAGAACCGTTCCCCCGCGATCAACCGATTGAAGCGCCTGGTTGAATGCTGAGGGAGCGCCAGTGCAGACGATAACCAGATCGGCCAGCCGCCCATCGTTGGATTCTCGTAGGATTTCAGGAGAAAATTCATACGCATCGATGGCAGCGTCTGAACCGAAATCAAGGGCCATCTTGAGGCGAAAATCATTTACATCAGTCATGATAACCCTACCTGCTCCGAGGGTCTGTGCAAGTAAGAGGTGAAGAAGGCCGGAAATACCACTTCCCAGAATGAGGACGGATTGTCCCGGTTGTAGATTCGCTATTCGTTGTCCCCTGATCACGCAACCGAGTGGCTCAACAAAAACGCCCTGATCATAGGTCATTTCATCGGGAAGAACAAAGACCCCCCGGTCAACGTTAAGCCGGGGGATGCGAATATATTCGGCAAAGCCACCGGGATCATAATTCGTTGTGTGGAGTGTTTCGCATGCCGTGTGAAATCCTCTCAGGCAGTAGTAACATGTGTTGCAGGGAATATGGTGAGAGACGAAAACGCGGTCTCCTGCATTATAACGTTCGACGCCCTCACCAACCTCGACAATGTCCCCGGCGATTTCGTGACCGAGAACAAGGGGCGCTTTCTTAATGCGATACCATTCGAGGACATCACTGCCACATATTCCGCTTGCGATAACCTTGACAAGTATTTCACCCGGACCTATTTTGGGAACCGGGAGTTCCTCGAGACGTACATCGTTATTATTGTAGTACATGGCAACGCGCATTGGCCCCTCCCGTTTTTTATAACGCTTCATTATTCGCGACGTGAGTTGCAAATCTATACCATCTGCTATACAAAAAAAATAAACGCGAAATACTGTATATCCCTGCCAATGCATTGTGTGGATTGTCGTATCTGTGCATCATAGCAGATACCCCGAAGCACGTTTTTGAGCCTGCAGCGGATCGCCTTCTTATGCGTTTATCTCGTTGTTGAACAACTCAAATGCC
>CAZCGI010000175.1:0-4564 GCA_964498145.1 uncultured Syntrophaceae bacterium | reverse complement strand
TGGCGGCATTTAACCACATCCGATCATTTATATTTTATCCATGAGGGGGTCGGGGGTGATCATGCCGTTCATTCCTACTTCAATCCTTATGGCGGATCGATTACTCAGGCTGCACATATTCTTACACGTAAGATCGATCTGCTTGAGGGCAGCCTCACGCGATTTAATATCCTCAAAAAAAGTGAACGGACCGCGGTGCTTCTCCTGGCGCCGGAAACGGGAAGGCTTCCCGATGACATGGGACCGCTGGCACGATACATATCAGGGAAAAGCGGGGGGTTGGGAGAAGTCGTTTCAGCACTCTGTGAAGGGCTCATCGAAAGAAATATCGACGTTAACCTGGCAACAATCAATCTTAAGAAACGCTTCCAGCGGGAGAGTCATCTTGATGAAGCGGAATGGCGCGACATTCGCTATAAAACGGAACCCGACAAAATACATCTTGTCAGTTCTTCCATTTTTGCCGATCTTCCCGGTGCGTATGCAGGGGATCCTCGTTTGAATGCGGCAGAATTTCAAAAGGAAATTGTTAATAACATTATTAAGTACGTGCGTGCAAAAAGCAAAGGTAAGCTCATTGTTCATAGTCACGACTGGATGGCGGGAGGTGCCATTACTTCATATATAAGGTCCAGGAATATTCCGATGCTCCATACGGTGCATAACAGCTTTACCGGCCATATACCGACCGATATGTTGCTGGGGATCGATCTGGATCAAATGTCGGAGCACATTTATTTTTCGAATATATCGGGTCAGAGATGCATTGACTGCCAGGCCACCGCCATCAAGAGTGCCACCTTGATTAATTTTGTCGGACAGAGGTTTCTTGAGGAGGTCGTTAATGATTTCTTTTCCGACCAATATATTATACCGCCAAGCGTCCGGCAGGAAGTAAAGGAGAAATACTATTTCGGATCAGCATTGGCAATCATTAATGCGCCATCTCGAATGATGTATCCCGAGAACTGCCAGTACCTTGTCCGACAGTATGGACTCAACGATGACGTTATTGCGGCGAAACGGGAAAATCTGATTGAATTTCAAAAGAGAATGGGTCTCGCCGTAAACAGCGAGGCAATTCTTTTTTATTGGCCCTCACGACTTGATCCCAGTCAGAAGGGTACCGATTTGCTCCAGGATATTCTTCTGAAATTTGTCATCGAAAACGGTGATGTACAGGTTGCCATCGTGGCGGACGGTGTCGGCGCGCAACGTCCTCAGGAGGAAATTATGGGTCGAATTGCCTGGGCTTCGGGGGGGAAAATTGCATATCACCATTATGATGAGGAATTATCGATGCTGGGATTTGCCGCGGCAAGTGATGTTTTTGGTGCTTCTCTCTATGAACCGTGCGGACAGATCGATCAGGTAGGAAATCTCTTCGGTGCGACGGCTACCAATCGTGATACCGGAGGATATCACGATAAGATTCGAGAATTGCGTTTGAAAATAGACGGTGCTGTACAGGATGTAGGAAATGGATTTCTTTTCCGTGACTACGATGCCGGTGGGCTGTGGTATGGCCTTGGAAAAAGTGTTCGGTTTCATCGATATCCCTTGGAAGTGAGAGAACATCAGATCAGGCGAATCATGGAAGAGGCGAGGGAGCGGTACGACCTCAATGTCATGATTGCCGAATATGTCCGCGTTTATGAAAGACTAAACGGTGGGAAACCGCTTTCATGAGATGACATTGCATATATCACATATCATTGACGAGCATCCGATTCAATTTTTCAACTTTTCACGGGTTGTTGCTCAAATACATTTTCAGGGGTCCATTCCGCTTTCTGATAAATCGACGGCTTGCTTCAGGTCATTCCAAAACTCATCCTGTTAGGCTCAGACTTTTGGAAATGCTGCTCTTTCGCTTCGCTGAGATTTCTCCGCAATAATCTCCATGATGACTTGCTCAAGTAAATTTTCGCTTAAGCAACAGTCTTTTCATCATCAAATTACTTATTAGACCAACGTTTGTTCCAAAATATTTTTATGCAATACGAGTGGCGTCGATAAGATAGGTTTACCGTTTCATCCCGTGCCCCTGTTTCTTGATAACCTCAGATTTACTGCCTTGACACCTTTGGAATCTTTCACAACATCAAACATCAAATGCTGGCCTTCATAGAGCGTAGAGAGACCGCTGTCCTGAATGGCGTCATACTGGACATATACACCATCCCCATCATCCTTTTGTATCACGCCAAATCCCGTCTGATGACTGAAATAGATAACAGTGCCGATAAGCGCCATTATTTGTTCCTCCCTTCCTCACAGGATCGTGAAATCTTTCCCATATGAGCATGATATCGATTGACTTAGGCAACGCCAAACGCTCCAGATTGAAGAAAAAAACGGTACGTTTCCCGATCATGTGGAGAATAAATGAGGATTTGGCGGCTACGACATTCGATGAATAAAGATTAAGAAAGGCATCTAACTGTGGAAAGATGACTTTCTGCTATTCGACGATCTCCAGAATGGAATTCCGATGAAATTTATTTGATACGGCACCTACGATAGTCCTCATGGCTTGTGCCGTTCTGCCGTCTCTACCGATGACTTTTCCCATGTCTTCCTTAGATACCTTGAGTTGAAATATCGACGTGCGACCACCATTAACTTCGACAACCCGCACACTCTCCGGATGATCAACCAAAGCCTGAGCAATGTGTTGGATTAAATCCTTCATGACAATCCCCTCCTTTTCAATCGATAAAACCGTGCGATTACGCGGGATGTTACTGCCCGTACCGTTATGAATTCTGTGAGATGAACTAGTGAAGTGAAATTTTGAAACAGTATGCACATAAAAAATGGAGATAGCAATATCAATTGATTACGGACATACTACGGGAAAAAACCTGGTACTGTTTAAACGACGCTATGTAGGACTGATGATTGATCTGCATGCCCTTGAAATACACTTTTCCTGTATATTGTTTCTATAA
Source organism: uncultured Syntrophaceae bacterium (assembly GCA_964498145.1). Lineage (GTDB taxonomy): Bacteria > Desulfobacterota > Syntrophia > Syntrophales > UBA6807 > DSDU01. Next base: position 1,610 of record CAZCGI010000175.1, on the reverse strand, counting down.
TCTTCAATTGACGACCTGATCGTCAAAATAGCCTCGATTGAACAGTGACGGCCGATCTTTGATGAAAAATATCGTTTTCAATTGTAAGCATTATGATTAATGGGCACCACGGGCCTTTTCATCCCATAAGCTAATAAGATAATCTTTGTGTTTTTCGAACCTTACAGCCTGATCTTCAACAACTTCTTCAGCTTCTTGAGATGACATTTCCCATGTTTCTCTGACGAAAGAGGCAACCCGGGCATAATAGAGCGGTGTCATCAGGTCAACAAGTTTGTACCGATTGATCTTCCATGCATGAAAAGTAGCGGCGAGTTCATAAAGAATACGAACCCATGCATCGGTTGATAAATGAAAATTGTTGACATCAAGCTTTGACGCACTTTCTATGTGGCAGAAACTCTCACTGGTGAAAATATCCCGCCACAACACAGAAAACTGCTGAAAACCTGTTTTAAAGTTGTCAATCATACCCTCAAGATTAATCGTAACAGCTTCCGGTTCCGGACTGCCTTGAAATCCAAATGTTTTCAGCGATTCACTGCCGTTAACACTTTTCCAGAAACCTTCGTTTTCTTCCATGAGATAAAAGATCGTCCAGATCACCTGACGGAACATAGGGGCGAGATGTTGAGCCGGGTCCTTAGCGTCATGAATTTTAACTCCAAGATTGGATTGGCATACCCTGAAATTGTGGGTAATTACATTTGTCGTCATCCAGATATCAATGCCGAAGCGGGCGACATCCGTATCCCATACATCCTGTTCTATGTAAAATTTGATTACATCCCGAGAAAGGGAAAAATCTCCTCCGATCGGCTGGCGAATTCTTTTTCCATAGAGTGCTCGTGTCAGATTGTAAACGATATTATTGGTTATCGTTCCGTCGTATTTATGTCGAACATATACGGGAGCAACAAATTGGAAACCCTTTTCTATGACGGGATCGAGTAGATGTTTTATCCAATCGGGGGTAATACTGCGAAGATCGGAATCGACAACAGCACATGCCTTGATTTTGAGACGGTTTGCCGCTTCGAAAACGGATCGCAACGCCGTTCCTTTTCCGGCAGGCCCCCGATATATAGTGACCACTTTTTCTTGCCATGGTTTCAGCTGAAACTCCTTGGCAACTTCGCGAGTATCATCAGTGGAACCGCCGTCGGCGATGAAAATCACGTTTCGCTTATCTTTGTAATGTAGTGCAAGGCCGTGTGTTATCATCTGAATGACGTGTTCGATGGTCTTCTCATTATTATAGCAAGGGATTCCTACCATTATGTCGGCGGATTCAATTTCCTCGATTCGCTTTGATCCATACACTCTGAGTGCCGTATTATATGACATGATACTGCCCTCCTTAATACATTACTTTTTGAATTATATCATAAAGTCGTTTTACACGACAACGAGATCGACAGGAATGAGGCATCCAAGACTACCGGGAAAACAAATTACTTTGGGGATCGATAAGATGAAAAACACTGTAACAGGATGAGCATGAGGCTTCGCATAGGTAATACGTAGAAATATATAGCATATATAGAAATTTAGCACTAGTGTCATGTCACACGACTAATGTCGGGTAAAGGCGTTTAAGTTTGATGCGT
>CAZCGI010000174.1:0-4619 GCA_964498145.1 uncultured Syntrophaceae bacterium | reverse complement strand
GGCGGGTTGTTTGCCCGCCCCGTATTCTTTTTCATGACCACGAGCCCTGTTGAAAAGTGCGGAGTGATGTTTCTCAGATCCGACAATCAGATATGAGAAATAGTCTGAGAAATAAAGAGCAGTATCCATGAAACTTACACGAAGAGACGCACTTCATGTTTTTGTAAGTGCTGCAGCATCGGGACTTATTTTTACATTGTTTAAGGTTACCGGCGCGAAGGCGGTACCCCGGCCTCCCGGTTCGCTTGTCGAGAAGGAATTTCTGAAGTTCTGTACCCGTTGCTATCAGTGTATCGACATATGCCCCGCCGATGCATTAAAACCAACCAGCATTTTTGATGGTATCAGCAATCTTGGGACTCCGGTTCTTGACGTCAATAAATGTATTTTTTGCCAGGAGTGCATGCGGGTCTGTCCCACGGGAGCGATTCAGAAGATTCCCAAAGATGAGATTGATATCGGTAATGCCGTGATCGACCGGACAACCTGTCTGGCCTGGACCGATCAACGGCGCTGTAAAAATTGCTATAAGGCATGTTCCTACGATGCTATAGAACTTGAAGACAGGAAAAATCCTGTAGTGATCGAGGACAAGTGTACAGGATGTGGCGCCTGCGAACGACGATGTCCCACCGATCCGAAATCAATCGTTACCGTGTATGATAAGTATAGACGATTTGATGCACCGAAGAATCGTCTGGCATTCAAACTTGAAGATAGAGTGGAGCCGTATGAATATCCGCCCCCCGGTTTCAGAACATGGTTTGCCCAGCGGATTGAAAAACTGGCACGATACTACGGAATTATAAAATGATGCCTCAGGATACACCGAAAAATCCGATTCTGATAATCGGCGGCGGTGTCGCCGGGATTATTGCGGCTCTCGATGCGGCGGCAAGCGGTCGATCTGTGGAACTGGTGGACAGAGCCGAACATCTGGGTGGCCAGGTATCAAAGCTGGATAAAATTTATCCCTCCGATCACTGTGCCTTTTGTCCGCTCTGGACGGATATAAAACGGGTACGGGACCATGACGGTATTTCGGTCCGTCTCTTGTCAGAAGTAAAGGAAATCGCCCGGGAAGGTGAAGCATATCGGGTACTCATCAACACAAACCCGCTGTTAATTGATGAAAGCCTCTGCATCCTCTGTGGACGGTGTATTCCGAAATGTTCTGCCGATGCCATACGACCTGCAGGGAACCACACCTATCCGCCATCATATTTTATCGATACAAAAACGTGCACAAAGTGTGGAGACTGCGTGGACATATGTCCCACCGGAGCCATCGATATACATCGACTTTCTGTTGAAACGGTTGTGACCGTTGATGATATTATTTGGGCCACCGGTTTCACCGAAACGGATGTTTCGATCCTTCCCGAGTTCGGTCTCGGAACACATCCCGATGTCATGACTTCGCTGGAATTCGAGGAATGGACTGCAGAATCGGGTATCAACGGGGGCAGAATCGTACGAAAATCAAACGGACTCATTCCGGACACTATCGCATTTATCCAATGTGTGGGAGCCCGGGATCAACGGATGCTGCCGTATTGTTCCGCCGTTTGCTGTATGCATGCGTTGAAACAGGCCCAATGGGTGAAGCGGAGGATGCCGGAAATAGACTGTTCCATCTTTTATACGGATCTCCGAACGGTGGGACGGGATTATTACGAATATTCACTGAGGGATGTCAGCGGGTCAGGCATTCGACTCATTCGCGGACGACCCGGTCTTATTCATCCACTTCCGGGCGGAGATGCCCTTGCCATCAAGTACGAAAATACTGAAACGCAGACGAGGGAAATCGCCCGGTTTGATATGGTTGTCCTCAACGGCAATCTTCGGCCTTCACTGGTGCCGACCGTGAAACCGGACAGGGCAATACCCCAACTCGATGAAGGTGGATTTGTCGATGTACAAGGATCCGGGGCATCGCACCATGCCTGCGGATTCAGTCGTGAACCCGCCGATATTGCCGAGGCGGTCATTCATGCATCATCGGCGGTGAGGAAGGCGCTCAAAGAAACGCGAGGTTGATCGTAGGCATATGAAGGACATAACGGTATATCTTTGCAGATGCTTTGGTGAAATCGATCAGGTGGTTGATCTGAATGCCATACAGCAACGTTTGTCCGGGAATCATCGGGTGATGTCATCGGTAATCATCGATTCTCTCTGCTGTGCCGATACGGTCAAACAGGCGTCATTACAGATCAAGGTGGGTGGTGCAGAGAAAGTGCTCATCGCTGCCTGCTCGCTTCATGCCCGCGGTGATCGTGTTGTCCGGGATCTCGAGAAAGAAGGTATACAGCGGTCGGCCATTCATCTTGTCGATATTCGGGAAGGATGTGCATGGATTCACGGAGACGATTCTGCAGGGGCGAATGAAAAAGCCCACAGACTGATCGATATGGGAGTGGCTCTACTCGATCATAAGGAAAAGTCAGAAGATGTGTCCGTCGTCGTCAAGCCTGAAGCATTGGTTATCGGGGCAGGCCCCGCGGGAATGGCTTCCGCTGTATCGCTGGCAGAGCGTGGCATCAAGGTCCACCTTATAGAGCGCGGTGCGTCGCCGGGAGGTATGCCGGGGCTTCTTTCCCGACTCTATCCCGGTGATGACGATCCATCGAACAAACTCAAACCGTATCTCGAAGCCGTTGAGACAAATCGAAATATTACCTTCTACCCCCGATCGAAACTGTCGTCGGTCGCCGGCTATACCGGCGATTTTAAGGTCCGTTTTATATCGGATAAGAAGGAATATCGGATAAGCCCCGGCGTGATTATTGCGGCAACCGGTGCCCGGGTACTTCTGCCGGAAGGTTTGTATCGATATGGTGAGCTGAAAAATGTCATAACGCAGATGGAACTGGAAACACGGTTTAAAAAGGGAACTGCCGAACCGAACGATGCCGTATTTATCCAGTGTGTCGGCGCCAGGTGCGCGGAGAGGCCTTACTGCTCAACGATCTGCTGTCCTTCCAGTATCAAAAATGCTCTCAGGATCACCGAACAGAATGAAGATGCCCGCGTGGTGGTGCTTCATCGGGACATCATGACCCCGGGAAGCATGCTCGAAAGCTATTATCGGAAGGCGATGGAACGGGGAATCCAGTTTATCCGGTTCGCTGAAGATACTCCCCCTGCAATTATCGGTGAGGAAGGGGTGGAGGCGGTCGACGTCTACGATACCGCGACAGGACTTACCCGGAAGATCAACGCCGACCTGGTCGTTCTCAGCACACCGCTGATTCCCGGTATGGACAGTCATCTCCTGGCGGATATGCTGGGCATACAGGCCGACCGGTACGGTTTTTTTAGAGAAATATATCCCATGCATCCGGTGGAAACGAGGATGGATGGAGTCTTTATATGCGGTTCCGCCCGCTGGCCTGTTTCCTCAGAGCAGGCGGTCATGCAGGGTGAAGCGGCAGCGGTTAAGGCCCTTGCCGTTCTGAGAAGTGGTGAAGTTCGTGCCTCGGCATTCAGCCGTGTGCCGGGAGCAAAATTCGGACATCCCAGGGTCAATACAGACTCCTGCACGGGATGTGGTAATTGTATGGCTGTCTGTCCCTTCGATGCGATACGCCTCCAGCGAATTGAAGGGAAATATTCCTGTGTGAGCAGAGTCAACAAAGTGCGGTGCAAGGCCTGTGGGAACTGCGTTGCCGTTTGCCCGAACGGGACTATGCAGATGCCTGAATATAATTATCAGTCGGTGTGTGGAATGATAGAGAAGGCATTCGGATAATGACAACTAGTAAAATCCGAATGTCATAGAGAGTTCACGTGTTCAGGATTAGCAACGAATCGGCCATAATGAGTTTATTGAGCATTTGGATTTTCCCCTTTGGGATTATGAATAGCCAATTAATTTGAAATGACTGTGCAATGACTGTTGAAGAAAATAAAACAGAACAACCAAAGATCCTCGTCTTCGCCTGTAAATGGTGCGGCCTGATCGGTGCCGACGGCGCCGGGAGAAAGAGAATGGATCTTCCGGTTAATTTCAGAATCATTCCCGTGGAATGTGCCGGATTCGTCGAACCCGATGCTGTCATCCGTGCCCTTTCAAGCGGTATCGACGGCGTTGTCGTCATGGGGTGTCATATCGGGGGGTGCCGGTTTAACGATGCGAATCATCCGGCAATAAAGCGGCTGGAACTTCTCAGGGAACTCCTTGCTGCAACGGGGATCGGAAAAGACCGATTGCTGGTGAGTTTCGGAACGGCTCATGAAGATCATCAGTTCGCCCGTATCATCGGGGATTATTTTAAACAATTATCGGGATCGACACGACTTGAACCGTGGGTCCCCTCATATATGCCGAAACGATAATCGGAATTATGGCGATGTTGGAAAAAACAAAACAACTGATGCAGAAGCTTCTCACGGACGGGGAAGCCGACGGCGTGCTTGGATTGAGGAAGGGAGACTGGAATATCATTCAACCCCATGTCTTCACCGCCCCGGAAGATATCGATGCGCTGATTCTCGATCCGAAATGGCCCTTTGCGAAGCTGGCCATGCAGATCCTCCGGACCGCCTCAAAGGAGTATCGCCTTGCGGTTATCTGCCGCGGCTGTGACGAGCGAGCGATTTTTGAACTTTTC
>CAZCGI010000173.1:0-4652 GCA_964498145.1 uncultured Syntrophaceae bacterium | reverse complement strand
ACCAAACTGGGTGTTACCCTTCCCGCCTCGTTACAATAACGCGGGAATTTAGGATATAAAGTAATTTATTATCCTCGCTGTAACGGACCTTTTTAACCAGTCCGAGTTGAGCGACGGAGAGGTCGCTTTCGGGATCTTTTACCCGGTCCAGAACCGAATCGATCTTTTCTTTCATAATGCTGTTCATTACGGTTTATCCTGTTATTTTTATCTTATTGTAACCGACATCATGCCGTCATTCAATCAAAGAAATACAGTAGGCCCTTTCGTTCGGTCGGGTAAAAGGCGTCGATGAATAGCTTCCGCCATGGATTGTTCTGAAACGGGAAATAGAAATTCGGGAACAAGAAACCCGGTACCGGGTTCCTTCTTTTCTGCCCATGTCTTGACCTATTCAACCCAACACGCTATCCACTACCCCCTCGACCCTGTTCCATGCCTTTCGCCTAATCCCGACATGTCGGGACATATAGGCCTTTTTCACCAGCCTCGATATTTCACTTGACCGGTACTGCCCGTTTCACTATATTCAATTACGGAGCATGCAGCGGAATGAATCGTAATTCACGGGAGAGATAGATTGTCATGAAAATCAAGGTGGAGAGAGATAAGATTGTTCAGGCAGTGAAAAAAATGGAAGGGATTGAACTTGTTCTGAATGATGCCAATGATGCCAGAGAGGCGCTCGACCTCATCCTCAGGCGAACTGAATTGTTTGAAAGTGATCATTATCAAATATTTAAGGATCTGACCGTGACGACGCTTCAGGAATACAAGACCTCGGCCGTGGATTACACCATACAGTTCGTGCTGGAATTCGTTTTTGCGGATGATGCCACCCTCGACCAGAAGGCGGGGTTTATCAAAGACTTGCAAAATTTCTTCAATAAATTTTGATCGAAGTTTGTCGTTGCGGCCGCTCGATCTTATATTTTGTCCGCATCTGCCGTTATCTTCAGGGTGCCGTCTTTTATCATTGCCGCCTTCGTTGCCTCGAGCCAGCGGCGGAAGTAGTCTTCCCCCTTGATTTGCATCAGATAGTTTTTTAACTGATCTTTCTCGGTATCCAGGTACTTCAGGTCAACCGTCCCCCGTTCCTTAAATGCAATGATGATGTAGCTGCCGTTGATATAGAAGGGCTTTTCAGGATACGGTTCCTTTTGAGAAATAACAAACAATTCCCGTGCTAGCTCCGCTGACGTTCCGATGAGCGGGATCGTAGAACTCGGCAGGAATAGACCGGTTTGATTTATTTTAAGGTGTTCTTTCGCCGCAACGGCTTTGAAATTTTCTCCTTCTTTCAGACGGCTTACGATGTCTTCCGCCTTCTGCTGCGCCAGATCCCTGCTTTTGGCCAGTATATATTTTGCACGGACGTCTTTTTTCACTTCTTCAATGGTCGGAATATATGACGGAGTAATCTTCTGCACCTTTACGATGTAAAATGCCTTTCCATCTGAGAGGACAGGAGTTGTTTCACCTTCTTTCATGTCGAAAATGTGTTTTTCTAAATCCTCAATCCGGGGAATATTATAGCGGGATACCGGTGGATATATTTTAATTTCGAGCTTATTCTCTCGTGCATATTCCTCAAAATTCTCTTCCTGGTAAATGATATCGTTTGCTTCCCGTGCCGCCGCCGCTGCCATGTCCAATCCTTTTGAAAGGCTCAGTTTGGCATGAATATCATCTTTGACTTCCGCCAAGGGCTTTGTATTACCTGTTGATGTCGTAAATTCATTTTTATATCGATTATAATAGTCTTCGATTGCTTCTTCGGGTATTTTTATCGTTCCGGCAAAATCCTTTCCCGAGAAAGCAAGAGCTGCGATTTGTGTTGTTTCAGGTATTCGAAACATTTCCTGGTGTTCGGTCAGGTATTGCTTCAGCTCATCATCCGTTGGTTTGATAGTACCGCTAAAGAGTGTTTCCGGGATTTTGATGAAATTAATGTTTACCTTTTCGTTTTGTATCCGGTAAATATCAAATATTTCCTGATCAGATATCTTGACCCCTTCCCGGATAAGTCGTTCGAGCTTTTCAATCTTCAGAGCTTTTTCTTGAATTAGCTCGAAGTCTTCGGGCGACATTTTATTGTATCGGAGCATGCGATGATAGAGATTTGGGTCGAAAACGCCTTCCCGTTGGAACAGAGGAAAGGAATATATTGAAGTCCGAATTTCTTCTTCGCTGACATTCAGATTATAGTCGTCCGCCTTGGCGAGGATAACGGCCTGATTTATTATGGTATCCAGTGCCTGCTGTTTCAGGTTCAGTGAGTTAAGTATTTCATCTGTCAGCTTTCCTTTATATCGTTCGCGATAATAATCCAGAAGTCTGGAGTATTCGTTCCTGAATTCAAGATAGCTGATTGCCCTGTCGTTGACGACTGCTACGGTTTCCGCCTGCCTTCCGCTTCTGAGGGAACCGAAGTAAAAAATGAAGACGATGATGATAATTCCCAGGAGCACCTGAACAAACCATGACCTGGCATGCTTTCTCATGAGTTGCAGCATAGAAAATTCCTCTCCGTGTGGTCTCGTAACTGTTGTTTACAACAAAAACCCATGACTGGTATACGTAGTATAGTCCCTTGTAAATTGCAATATTTTTTTAGAAATACGTTGATTAGGAAATATAAATGCTGTATAGAAACTCTGGTAAAAAAATGAGGGGGATAAAGCATTGCTATTCGATTTTATCTTGGGAATGTTTTCAAATGATCTGGCAATTGATTTAGGAACGGCGAACACTCTGGTTTGTGTGAAGGGAGAGGGGGTCGTTCTCAGCGAGCCGTCCGTTGTCGCAGTTCACCGGGATGCCAGGGGGATGAAAAAGGTCCTTGCCGTCGGAGCAGAAGCAAAAAGAATGCTTGGAAGAACACCTGGCAATATCGTTGCCATTAGACCGATGAGGGATGGAGTCATCGCCGATTTTGAAATAACCGAGGCAATGCTCAGGCATTTTATACTCCGTGTTCATAATAGAAGGGCGCTTGTCAGACCCAGAATTATTATCTCGATACCGTCAGGTATCACCCAGGTTGAGAAGAGAGCAGTCAAGGAAACGGCTGAATCGGCTGGAGCCCGGGAAGTTTACCTTATCGAAGAACCGATGGCTGCCGCAATCGGTGCAGGTCTCCCCATAACGGAGCCGATCAGTTCGATGATTGTTGACATCGGCGGTGGAACAACAGAGGTTGCCGTTATCTCACTGGCAGGTATCGTGTATGCAAAATCTGTTCGGGTTGCCGGAGATAAACTCGATGAGGCAATTGTCCAGTATATGAAGAGAAAATACAGTCTTCTCATCGGAGAACGAACAGGAGAAATGATAAAGACGAGTATCGGGTGTGCATATCCCGATGATGAAATACGCACTGTCGATGTAAAGGGAAGAGATCTTATTTCGGGGATACCGAAAATCATAGAAATCAATTCTGAAGAGATACGAGAAGCGATTATGGAACCGGTCAGCATTATAGTAGATGCCATAAAAGATGCTCTGGAAAATGCTCCCCCTGAACTGGCCGGTGACATTGTCGACAGGGGCATTGTGTTAACGGGGGGTGGTGCACTTTTAAGAAATCTGGATGTTTTGCTTCGTGAGGAGACCGGCCTCCCCATCTCCATATCAGATGACCCCCTTTCAACGGTTGCCAGAGGGGCAGGGATGGCATTGGATGAGATTGACCTTCTGAAAGAAGTTGCCATTCAACTGTAAGTCTGAGTAGTTCTCTGTTGATGGTATTCGTGCAATTCCAATCCAACTGCATATATAGCATGATCCCTGAAGGTAGAGTGCTGCACCGGAATCTTCTGGTAGGGTAAACCATGTCTTTTCATAGGAAATATCAATCAATTATCATAGTATCAATTCTTGCTTTTATATTCCTTATAACACTTTCATTGCTATTTAGAGCTTCTGATGAGACCGGTTTTTTTACAAAACTGGTACTTGAGACAGTGGCCCCTCTCGAACATGTCGTTAATGTTTCCATACATGACATCGATGCCGTATGGCGTCGATATATTTTTCTGGTCGGATTGGAAGAAGAAAACAGAAAGCTTCGGCAAAGACTGGCCCTTCTGGCAGGTCAGGTGAATGCATATAAGGAAGCACACCTGGAATATGAAAGACTGAAACTATTAATGGGGATTCGGCAAAGGTTGGACGTTCCTACTATTACCGCGCGTGTTGTCGGACGGGAACGATCATCCATGTTCAAAACGGTATTAATCAACCGGGGAAGTCTCGATGGCGTTACCGCTGGAGCGCCTGTGCTGACCCATGAAGGAATCGTCGGAAGAGTTACCGATGTGGCGTGGACTGCATCAACTGTTCTCCTGCTGATAGACTATAACAGCAATATTGATTCGCTTGTGCAGGATGTAAGGGCGCAGGGAATCCTGCAGGGGGCCGGCTCGATGGAATGTGTTCTGAAATATGTACAGCGTTCGGAAAAAGTTAAGGTCGGAGATCTTGTCATTTCTTCGGGACTGGCAGGTGTTTTTCCCAAGGGATTGCCATTGGGAACGATTATCAGCATCGACAGGGGAAAAACGGGATTATTTCAACAAATTAAGGTTATCCCGTCCGTTGACGTATCCAAACTTGAGGAAGTGCTCGTCGTTTTAAAGAAAGACGAGAAA
>CAZCGI010000172.1:0-4676 GCA_964498145.1 uncultured Syntrophaceae bacterium | reverse complement strand
TTACAGCCCATGCGATCTTCTGAGGCCTTTAATCTGCCCCATGCTGCCCGGTACGACATGTTCAGCTTTTTTGCAGCAGCATTCAGGCTTTGACATTCTTCGATAGCCTTAAGCAGTTTGTCCCTGCCATGACCGAAAAGTACTCGACCATCTTTTTCAAGCCATATTTTATGCTTAATATTAATTTTACTGCCTCCGCGAATTTCGATACGTTGTGACCGGTGACAAGGTAACCTATATTTGGAAGGAATACATTTTAATAACGTCGATTTTTTCTATCACCTTTAAGAATATCTTGCAAGATGAATATTCCATATTTCAATATTCGGGGGCAATATTGATCATTCATGTGCGGTGGAAGGATGTAAAATGTAAGTCTCTGTTGTCAATTTTTCAGGCATGGTAATGAGGAGTGAAATAGTTAGAATTGCTTATGTCATATCTGACATAAGCAATCGATATTATTGCGTAATTTCCATAAAAAATCTTGACAGTCGATGCGAGAACTTATATAGACACTCAATTGTAAAAAAGGGAAGATGAGGATTATATTCCGCTTTTGATATACATATATAACCGGTGGATATTTTGTGTAATCCTTATTTTATAGTCCTTTTCCTAATGTTAATTCTCCGATTCACTGCTTCTAAGGGTAATACTATGAGGCATGAACGATGGGTATAACTGGAAACGGTTATGCCTCCCATGCTTGGAAAGGAGAATGGTTAGAAGCATTGCAACTAACTTAGAAAGGAGCATGGAGTCATGGATGTCAGCAGAAGAGGTTTCTTGAAGATCTCTGGTGCGGCGTTGATGGCAAGCGGGATCGGTATCAATCTGAAGCCCGTAGCCGCACACGCGAAGCCGCTCAAGATCAAATATGCTAAAGAGACCACGACGATCTGCCCGTACTGTGCCGTTGGATGCGGTATTATCGTCTCAGCCCGGGACGGAAAGGTGATCAACACCGAAGGTGATCCTGATCATCCGATTAACAGAGGATCTCTCTGCAGTAAAGGCGGTTCAATCTACCAGCTTTCCGTTAACAACAACAGAATGGACAAAGTTCTTTACCGGGCACCATATGCAACAGAGTGGAAAGAGGTGACCTGGGAATGGGCTTTGGATAAGATGGCCCATAATATTAAGGAAAGCAGGGATAAGAGTTTCACCCATCGAAACAGCAAAGGTCAGGTGGTCAACCGGACGAACGGCATTGCGTCGGTCGGAAGCGCTGCCATGGATAATGAAGAATGTTTCATTTATCAAAAATTATTAAGGGGGTTGGGTCTGGTCTATATTGAACATCAGGCCCGTATCTGACACTCCGCGACTGTTGCGGCTCTGGCAGAGTCGTTTGGACGCGGTGCGATGACCAATCACTGGATCGATATTCAGCACAGTGATTGTATTTTAATCATGGGAAGCAATGCAGCTTCCAACCATCCGATTTCATTCAAGTATGTCACCAAAGCAATGGAAAAGGGTGCGAAACTGATCAGTGTCGATCCGAGATTTACTCAGACGTCTTCAAGGGCCGACATTTACGCCGCCCTCAGATCGGGCTCAGATATTGCCTTTCTGGGTGGTATGATCAAATATATCCTGGATAATAATTTAATTCAGGAAAAATATGTGAAGTATTATACGAATGCTTCATTCCTAGTTGATCCGGATTTCAAACTGCCTGGTGAAAATGATGGTGTTTTCTCGGGTCTGAAAGACGGTAAATATGACAAGTCGACATGGAAATTTCAGACGGACGCACAGGGTGTTGTTAAGAAAGACAAGAGTCTGAAAGATCCGAACTGTGTCTTCCAGCTTTTGAAGAAGCATTATTCGCGATACAACCTTGATCTTGTTTCGCAAATTACCGGTACGCCGAAAGAAAGCCTTCTTGCAGTCTATAAGGAATATGCGAAGACAGGTGAAACAGGAAAGGCCGGTACCATCATGTATGCCATGGGGTGGACCCAGCATACGGTAGGTGTCCAGAACATCAGGACCATGTCAATTATCCAGTTGCTTCTCGGTAATATGGGTGTTGCCGGTGGTGGTGTCAATGCATTGAGGGGTGAGTCAAATGTTCAGGGGTCGACCGATCAGTGTCTGCTGTTCCATATCCTGCCGGGATATCTTCAGACTCCAGCCGCTTCACTGCCCACACTCGCCGCCTACAACGAAAAAAACACGCCACAGACAAAAGAGCCAAAGAGTCTGAATTGGTGGGGCAACAAGCCAAAGTACATCGCCAGTCTTCTTAGAGCGCATTATGGTATGAATGCCACCCTGGAAGAAGCATACAATTATTTGCCCAAGCTCGATGACGGAAAAACCTATTCATGGCTGAACATCTTTGACGAGATGTATAAAGGCAAATTTACCGGTTTCTTCTCCTGGGGACAGAATCCCGCCTGTAGCGGTGCTAGCTCAAATAAGACCCGCCAGGCTCTGACGAAGCTGGACTGGATGGTCAATGTCAATATCTTTGATAGCGAAACGGGTAGCTTCTGGCGAGGCCCCGGCATGGATCCGACGAAGATCAAAACCGAGGTTTTCAATCTGCCCTGTGCCGCATCGATCGAAAAAGAGGGAAGTATTACCAACAGCGGCCGCTGGATGCAATGGCGGTATAAAGCTGTCAATCCTCCCGGAGATGCGCTTCCCGACGGTGATATAATCACTGAGCTTTTCTACAAGGTACAGGAACTGTATGAAAAGGAAGGCGGACCCCTTGCTGAAGCCATAACCAAGATGACCTGGGATTATGGCCCCAAGAGCGCCGATGGGAAAGTTCGTCACCTCGACACGCATTACATTGCCAAGGAGATCAATGGTTACTTCTTGGAAGACAAAGAAGTTAAAGGGAAGCTCTTCAAGAAGGGTGACCTGGTACCCAGCTTTGCCTTCCTGCAGGACGACGGGTCTACCTCATCCGGTAACTGGCTGTATTGTAATTCATATACCGATAAAGGCAATATGGCGGCCCGACGCGGCAAAAAGGATGAATCGGGCATCGGCCTCTATCCCGAATGGTCATGGTGCTGGCCGGTCAACCGACGAATTATCTACAATGGTGCGTCGGTCGATCCCGAAACGGGAGCACCGTGGGACAAAGAACATCCCGTCATCATGTGGAACGGTTCGAAATGGGTGGGCGATGTGCCTGACGGCGTGGCAGCTCCCGGTGCGGGAAGGCCGCCCTTCATAATGAAACCTCACGGGGTTGCCAGTATATTCGGTCCCGGACTGAAGGATGGTCCGTTCCCCGAGCATTATGAACCGCTGGAGTGTCCCATTGAGAAAAATCTCATGTCGGCGCAGTATATCAATCCCACTGCCTTCAGATTTGATGTCGAGGGTACGGAACTTGATAAACGGGCAACCTGCGATCCGAGGTACCCCTTTGTCTGCTCGACCTACCGAGTCAGTGAACACTGGCAGACCGGTCTCATGACACGATGGTGCCCCTGGCTCGCGGAGATGCAGCCCGAGATGTTCGTCGAGATGAGTGTTGAGCTTGCAAAACTGAGAGGAATCGCCAACGGCGAACATGTTATCGTCAAATCGGCACGAGGTGAAGTCGAGTGTGTCGCCATTGTGACTGAGCGATTTAAACCCTTCAATATTGCCGGTCAGACGGTACACCAGGTCGGTATTCCCTGGCATTATGGCTGGGTTACGACCGCGATGAGAAAGTTTGTCCATGGCGACAAGAAACCTGAAGTGTTTACCTCGGGTGATTCCGCCAACCTGGTCACTCCGTTTATCGGAGATCCCAATACCATGATTCCCGAGAGTAAAGCCTTCATGGTAAATGTCGAGAAGAAGGGGGTGAAATAATATGTCTGAAAAAGTCAAATTATACGACGCGACAAAGTGCACCGCCTGTAGAGGATGCCAGCTGGCCTGCAAACAGTGGAATACGCTGCCGGCAAAGCAGACCTATAACAGGGGTTCATACCAGAATCCACCCGACCTTCAATCGAACACATGGATGCTGATAAGATTTCAAGAAATCTCAAACGGCAATGGTGGTGTGAAGTGGATCTACAGAAAAGATGCCTGTATGCATTGTACCGACGCAGCCTGTGTAAAAGTATGCCCCAGTGGTGCGCTCTTCTATACGAAATACGGTACCGTTGGGCTTGATGCTGAAAAATGCATCGGCTGCAAAGAATGCATATCATCGTGTCCCTTTGAAGTGCCACGATATGATAAAGAAACAGACAAGATTGCAAAATGCGATATGTGCTTTTCCCGTTTGGACAATGACCTGATTCCGGCATGTGTCAAGGCATGTCCCACCGGTGCTCTGAAGTTTGGTGATAAGGACGAGATGTTGAAGATCGCCAACAAGAGAGTCGAGGAACTAGGTGGCACTGCTAACGTATATGGCGATAAATTCGTAGGCGGGACTCACATGTTATATGTGCTTCCGGAAAAACCTGCTGTCTATGACAGGCTTCCGGAAAAACCGAGGGTGCCCCTTACTGTTATTGCCTGGAAAGACTGGCTTAAACCACTCAGTCTGCTTGCGGCAGGTGGTGTCTTAGTAGGGTCCTTCTTCCACTACCTCATTCATGGACCGAAAGACACCAGCGGTGGTGATCAGGCAAGTCAGGGAGGAGGTGAATAAGATGATACCACAAAAAGGAATGATTAAAGTATCGGAT
>CAZCGI010000171.1:0-4697 GCA_964498145.1 uncultured Syntrophaceae bacterium | reverse complement strand
CTTGAAAAATAAAGTCACCCCGGAGAAAACTGTCCATGGCGAATATGACCGGTATGGAATGAGTTCTGGCGAATTCGGTGAGTCGATTGGTATTTTCGACGACCGACCGGACGTGGGGGGTCATGCCGATACCATGGGTCGTGAAGGCATCGTTCAGCATATCAACGATAATAACGGCAGGCTTCATAAGTATCTCACGTTCTTGTACGTTGTTTCGTCTTCATCATCATCTGATGCCTGCCGGGCATTCTCTTTGGGGGCTTCAATCGCCAGTGTATCGACCACCTGCTGATCTGATGGGGCTTCGAGAAGTCTGCCGGGATTCTGCTCCACACGCATCCTCAGTGCCCCGCCCATAATGCTGATTTCGTAATTCCTGTCTCCCAGGTTCATTTCTTTGATCGTCTTTTTGATGCTCCGGACCGATCGCTTGACACGATAGTATGCATATGCGCAACCGCCGAATGCTACGGCAAGAATGATAACAAAGACCCACCATGGGGTTGTGATGACTTTGCCCATGAACATCAAAACGAACATAATAATTATGAGCAGGAGCAATTGAGAACCGATAATCGCATACATATATACGAGTCCCTGACGGACATTGGGGTCGTCGCCTCCCTCTCTCAACCGCGGTCCTTGTTTTGCTTTCGCCTGTGCCTTAATCTTTTCGGTTGATTTTTTCTTTTTTGAGGAGCGCTTGAAAAACATTCATTTCTCCACGGATTGTTGCTTAAATTCCTTTTTCACTTTGCAACAACCTGGCCAATTTTGACCGTTATCGTATTTTTAAAAGGTTACGCTATCATCCAAGTAGGGGGGTGTCAAATGAAAATTCGGTCGGGACGCTGCTTTGAAAGTTTGGTATCATAGTGATATATGTGAAGTGAAGAGCCGGCAAAGCTGATTGCTCCTCTGCCAGAGTCATGAGAAAGAAGAGATGTTATGGACCGACTCATGAAAAGAAGGCTTATCTTCTGGATGGCGGTAGCCGTCTACACCATCTCTCTCCCCTATGCAATCAATGTCTACGAAGCTCTGGTGTTGTTGTTTTCTGTTGAAGTTGCCCTCTTGATACCCCTGCTTATGCTCGTGACGGCTGGAAGTATCTATGTGTTCCATGGAATAAGGATGCGACAACCGGCTCCATATATCGCTCTCATTGTACCTTGTATTGGAATTGCTTGTTTGATGATCTTTCTCGATCCGAATCAGTGCAAGCATATTCATATTCCCGAGTACATACCCATGAGTTGGCTCGTTTTTAAGGCCGTATGAATCGATTATTACGATACAGGCATCTATCTTATCATATTCCTTCTTGCATTGTTTCTCGGGGTAGCCGATGAATTCATCAGGGCATTCATCCAACCCGATTCTACGGATGGCCTGACATGCTTATCAATGGTGTGTCAAGTATGATCGGCGTTGTGAGCATCATCGGCGTTCGGGGGAAGTATAACCCCGCCGGATGGAGTATCCCACGTTTTCTTTCATTGCGAAAAGGAATCGGTGCAATGATTGCCGCGGGGATCGCAAGTATAGTCATTAACGTGTATGTCCTGTTAAGCGTTGCCGGTTCGGATAGTCAATGGCGAAACTTTCCCGATCGCCGAGGGGGCTGGAACATGATATTTGTCGTTCTGGCAGGAGTCGGTTGCGTCGCATTACGGGGCAGTCATGCCGACAACGCGGATTACAGCCATGTGGTGTTCCAGGCATGGAGGCCTGTCATTTGTGTATCGCTCATACTCATTGCGGTTATTCATCTTGTTATTATCGGTGCTCTTCTTGGTGATGTTCCGTTTCGGTGACCGGATCTGGGGCGGATGTGAGAGGAGGGGATCAGGTCATCGATCTGATCCCCTCTTTTTCAATAGACAGTGGTTACTTCAGGAAAAGATTCCTCAACTCGATCTTGTTGATTTTGCCGACACTGGTTTTGGGAATTGATTCGACGAACTCGAACCGTTCGGGTATACCATACTTCGGTATTCTTCCATCATCGGCAAACTTTGTCAGGAACTGCTTTAGGTCATGCTGGGTGATTTTGTCTTTGAACTCCGGTTTCAAAACGGCGATAACAAGAGGACGTTCTCCCCATTTCTCGTCGGGAATGCCGATGGCAGCCGCCTCCGAAACCGCTTCATGTTGACTGCTCAGGTTTTCCAGATCGAGCGAAGAAATCCACTCACCGCCTGTTTTGATCACATCTTTCAACCTGTCAGTGATCTGGACGTAGCCGTCCCGGTCAATAGAGGCAACATCTCCGCCGTGAAGCCATCCGTCTCTCCACAGATCCTTTGTTTTTTCAGGGTCTTTGTAATAGCCACGGGTGAGCCACGGAGATCGCATGAGCAATTCACCGGTGCTTTCTCCATCATGAGGTAGAATATTGCCCATGGGGTCTTCCAGTTTCAATTCGACCAGGGGGATGGGCAGGCCCGTTCGAATGAACGTATCGACCTTATGATCGGCATCCCAGCCTTTCATATGGTTTTTCAGGTTTGCAATGGTCATGACGGGGCAGGTTTCCGACATTCCGAAGCCTGAATAGATCTCAATGCCGAGCTCCATGGCGGCTTTAGCAAGGCCTTTCGGCAGGGCGGCGCCACCGATGATGACTTTCCACCGGGAAAGATCCACCTGCTTTGCTACAGGACTGGTTACTAGCATGTGAATGATGGTGGGTACGCAGTGTGAGAACGTAACCCGTTCACCGATAATCAATTTCAGAAGGACCGGCGGCTCATATTTGCCGGGATATACCTGTTTGACTGCCAGAAGTGTTGCCAGGTAAGGGATACCCCATGCATGGGCGTGGAACATGGGGGTCAGGGGCATGTAAACATCGTCGGATCGAAATCTTCCGATGGAATCATAACAGCCGACCATCATGGCGGTACAGATGGTATGGAGAACCAACTGCCGGTGAGAAAAGTAGACCCCTTTGGGAAGACCCGTAGTCCCCGTTGTATAGAATATAGTTGCCCGGGTATTTTCATCGAAATCGGGAAAGTCGTACAGTGGTGATGCATCCTGGAGCATTTCTTCATATTCTATATCGATGGGCAGTTTTGTTTCAGGTTTTGTATCGTCGTCGGTCAGGAGTATGACTTTTTTCACCGTTGTCAATTTGTCCCAGATTGCTTCCAATAGAGGGAGAAATTCTGCATTGATCATGACAACATCATCTTCGGCGTGGTTCATGGTATAAAGGATCTGTTCGGGAGACAGCCGCCAGTTCATGGTATGCATGACGGCTCCCATCATAGGGATGGCAAAATATGATTCGAGGTACCGGTGACTGTCGAAATCGAATATACAGATCGTATCGCCTTGATTGACGCCGAGCGTTTTGAGACCGCTTGCGAGGCGGTTGATTCGTTCATACAATGTTCGATAGGTATATCGAACTTTGTCCCGGTAGACGATTTCCTGATCAGGTTCATATACGATTGGAGAGGCCAGCAGTTTCTTGATAAGCAGCGGATATTCATATGCTTCGCCGGGATAATATACTTTGTCTTTCATAATGATCCCTCCTTGCTTGTGGTTATATGCCTGTGCGGTTCATTATAACGATATTCCCGTTTTTCATGCATTCACTCTCGTTGCTTCACCCCCCTTCGGTTTGTTGCAGTGCAGTATGTTAACATCCACAAACAGCAAAAGCCCGATCAATGAGTCTGTTGGGATGGTCGTTTTGTCGGAGTATAGTTTCCCACGGCAATACCTCCATCGTTTAGCCGTTGAATGATGGTATTGCATCGGTGCAGGAATTTTTTGTTGGATGCCCATGGGTGGAGACGTGCATAATTTTTACCCATGCCGGCAAGCAGCGTATATTCGAATCTTCTTAACTGTCCCTGGCGGTAATCCCGCAACGTTCTGCAGATATGATCGTCGTCGTATGCTTTTATACAATCGTCGATCTGTTGCATGTTTGTAAATCCCATCGTTTTCAAAACGTCGGCAACAACATTGTATGAAAACCAGGTCATACGACCGTCCGAGCCGAACCGCGAATCAAGGTATGCTTTGAGCGTGTCAGGCAGGATATCCGCCTTTTTCAGATTGCCGCTGGAAATGGATATGACTGCCGCTTCACGCAGCTTTTCATCTTCGTCCTGAATGGCCTGGAACTCCCGGTCGGCCATCTCGATCGTTTCAGCGAGATTGTCAAAACGTTTCCGTATTGACGGAGGGATAGCCCCCGTCGGTTTATATCGTATATCATGTTCCATTTCGGCCCATGCGTGCTGAAGAATTGTTCGAACCTGTACCTCCGCAATGAGCTTTGCAAAACACTTATATTCCGGAAGGACCGATCGTTTGGGATTCATCCTGATCAAGTAGTGTATGCTCTGGTAACCGAATCGATTCTTTCCGGTTGGGTGTTGCCGCTTGTCTTTCTTATTAATAACAGCGAATTCCGACTGGATTATTTGATCTACTTCGTCAAGCGTCTTCGGAAAAAACGTAATGATGCGAACACCGGCAATATCGGTTATTTCTGCCAGTGGATCTTTATAGCGGGGCTTACCGGGGTCGGAATATGATGGACGGACCGCCTTTTTGCCGAAGCTTTCAATGCTTTTTGCCCTGGCTTCAATTGAATGAATTTTTACCGAGGCTGCATTGAGGGCTTCTCCCAGGATGTGCCGGAGCACCTCCGCGAATTCTTCGTATAA
>CAZCGI010000170.1:0-4715 GCA_964498145.1 uncultured Syntrophaceae bacterium | reverse complement strand
TGTTTCTCAAGAAGGCCGTACATTCTCTTAACCTTCTGTTTTTCCCGAAGCTGTATGCCATAATCCGTCCGCTTCCTCCGGGATTGTCCATGCTCTCCCGGAGCGTAGCCACGCCTTTCAAAAGCGCATTTATCACTGTAACATCTGTCTCCCTTGAGAAACAGCTTCAAACCTTCACTTCGGCATAATCTACACAATGAACCTCTATAACGTGCCAAAGGATTCCTCCATTTCTTATTTTATGTATTTATCGTCGTTATACTCTTCGTTTTTTCGGTGGCCGGCAACCATTATGAGGAATGGGAGTAACATCTTTAATCAGTGTTATGTTTACGCCAGCTGACTGTATCGCTCGTAATGCCGATTCACGTCCCGAACCGGGACCTTTCACATAAACCTGAACACTTCTCAAACCATGTTCCTTTGCCTTTTTAACGGCTTCCTCTCCAGCCTGCTGAGCCGCAAAGGGAGTTCCCTTTCTTGATCCCTTAAATCCCTGAACACCACTGGAAGACCAAGAGATTACATTACCACTTACGTCCGTAATCGTAACGATGGTATTATTGAAGGTTGATTGAATATGGGCAACACCTTCGCTGATATTTTTCTTTTCTTTTTTCTTTCCGCTCTTTCTCGCGCGTCTAGCCATGTTTCCTCCGGATCTTCCTTATTTCCGTTTTCCGCCAATTGCTCGCCGCGGACCTTTTCTCGTTCGTGCATTTGTGCAGGTTCGCTGTCCCCGCACCGGGAGACCTTTTCTGTGCCTTAAGCCCCGGTAAGCCCCGATATCCATAAGTCGCTTCATCGACATGGCAATTTCTCGTCTAAGGTCACCCTCGACCTTGTGATCCTTGTCAATAATATCTCTTATGGCGGTTACCTGCTCGTCAAGGAGGTCATCACTTTTCGTATCAAATCCGATACCGGATTCCTCCAGTATCACTCGCGCCTTTGACCTTCCGATTCCGTAAATATAGGTCAGAGCAATTTCCATTCTCTTATTTTTCGGTAAATCTACACCCGCAATTCTTGCCACCGTATTCTAACCTCCCGTCTTTACCCCTGTCGCTGTTTGTGTTTTGGGTCTTCACATATTACACGCAGTACGCCACGTCGCTTGATAATTTTACATTTGCTACACATTTTTTTAACTGAAGCTCGTACTTTCATTTTTAACTCCCTTGTTATTCCGGCAACTCCCTTAGCAGAGTTTCTATTTCGTTCTGTATACTATCCGTCCCCGTGTCAAGTCGTACGGCGAAAGCTCAACGGTTACTTTATCACCTGGCAATATCTTTATGAAGTGCATCCTCATTTTGCCTGAAATATGAGCGAGAACACGATGTCCATTTTCAAGTTCCACCCTGAACATGGCATTCGGAAGCGGTTCTATAACCCTACCCTCTACAACAATTGCCTCTTCTTTTGCCATACAGTAAATCTCCATTTGCTCAATCGGACAGCAACATCAAACAAAGCGTCTTCATGCAAGTTTACTTAATATATCAGGACCATCCTCAGTAATAGCGATAGTATGTTCGAAATGTGCTGAGAGTTTGCCATCCGATGTTACTACCGTCCAACCGTCCTTCAGCACTTTCACTTGATATGTACCTTCATTCACCATCGGTTCGATTGCAAATACCATCCCCGCTTTCAGTGAAATTCCTCGTCCTCTAACACCAAAATTCGGAATTTGAGGTTCTTCATGAAGTTTCTGTCCTATTCCGTGACCGACAAAATCTCTGACGACGGAAAATCCGGCACTCTCGACATGTTCCTGCACGGCAGCAGATATATCACCCAATCGATTGCTCGTCCGTGCTTCTTCTATTCCTTTATAAAGAGCTTCGTTTGTTATCTTTATCAGTCTCTTTGCATTCCCTGATATGCCGCCAACGGGCAGGGTCATTGCGGAATCACCATAGTAACCGTCATAATATGACCCAAAAACGAGACTGACAATATCACCTTCGTTCAGCACTCGATCAGACGGAATGCCATGAACAACCTCAGAATTTACGGAAACACACAATGATGAAGGATACCCCATATATCCTTTAAAGGCTGGTTTCGCCCCTTTTTTCAATGTTAGTTCCTCGGCATACCGGTCAAGATCCCGCGTTGTAACACCTGGTTGTATTAATTCTTTTAAATCCTCCAAGACCTCTGCGACGATTTGATTGCTAACTCGCAATCGCTCTATTTCTTGAGGAGATTTCAATATTACCATAATAACACGATCTCGACTCGTTGAGTCGTCACCGTCTCCGTCCGATCCGTCCCTTTTTCATAAAACCTTCGTATTGCCGCGTCAACATATGGGCTTCTATTTGTCCAGCAGTATCGAGCGCAACGCCGACGACGATTAGAAGTGCTGTACCTCCGAAATAAAACGGGACATTAAATTTACTGATCAGAATGCTCGGCAGGACGCATACCGCCGATACATAGAGGGCACCACTGAATGTTAATCGTGTCAAAATCTTATCTATATATGCCGCCGTTCGTTTTCCCGGTCTGATTCCCGGAACATAACCGCCATGTTTCTTCATATTATCCGCTACATCCGCCGGGTTAAAGGTTACCGCAGTATAAAAATAGCAGAAAAAGATAATAAATGCCACGTACAGGGATTCATAGAGAAGCCGTCCTGGCATGAGATAGGTCGAAATTGCATTCATCCAAGGATGTGGTACGAAATTAGCGATTGTCGCAGGAAACATGATAATAGATGAAGCAAATATCGGCGGAATGACACCGGCGGTGTTTACCTTTAAAGGCAGATGCGTCGTTTGCCCGCCGTACATTTTCCTGCCAATAACCCGCTTGGCGTATTGCACGGGTATTCTTCGCTGTCCACTTTCTACAAATACGATTACTCCTACAACGGCAATCATCAGAACTAAAAGAATCACAATGAAAAAGATACCCATCTCACCGGTGGACAAAAGACGAAACGTGTTTATCACACCTTCAGGACCTCTTGCTATTATGCCCGCAAAAATGATTAGCGATATCCCGTTTCCTATTCCTTTTTCAGTAATCGTTTCACCCAGCCACATGATAAACGATGTACCGGCAGTCAGGGTGATCACGCTCATAAGCCTAAATCCCCAGCCAGGGTGAAGAACAATGGAAACTCCCGTGGGCCCCGCCATATTCTCCAATCCGATAGCTATACCGAACCCTTGAATCATGCTGAGGACAACCGTACCGTAGCGCGTATATTGCGTTATTTTCCGTCTCCCCGCTTCACCCTCTTTTGAGAGCCGCTCGAGATGAGGAAATACAACCGTCAAGAGCTGAAGAATAATGGACGCACTGATGTATGGCATGATCCCCAAGGCAAACACTGATAGACGACTCAGTGCACCCCCTGCAAACATATCAAAGAGCCCTAAGAGAGAACCTTTGGCCTGATCGAAAAACGCAGCAAGCGCCTGCGTGTCGATTCCCGGCGTAGGTACGTGTACCCCGATTCTGTATATTGCGAGGAGAATTAGCGTATATAGTATCCTCTTCTGCAGTTCGGGTATTTTTGCAATGTTTCGAAAGCCGCCAATCACTTTAGATAACCTCTACGGAACCACCTGACGCTTCTATTTTCTCCCGTGCACTTTGGCTGATGCCGTTTACCTTAATCGTCAGAGGATGTTTTATATCACCCTTGCCGAGTAATTTTATACCATCACCAGCTTTTTTAATAATTCCGTACTGCAGAAGGCGATCGGTATCGACAACAGAACCCGCTTCAAACTTACTCAATGCTCCAATATTAATGGTAATAATATCTTTCCGGAACCGATTCTTGAATCCCCGTTTGGGCAATCTTCTTGTCAAGGGCATTTGCCCTCCCTCGAAACCGGGCTTCACACCTCCACCGGAGCGAGCGTTTTGTCCCTTCGATCCTTTACAGGATGTTCCTCCATGACCGGAGCCATTACCTCTACCAACACGTTTTCTTTTCTTTTTCGAACCGACGGGCGGTTTCAGTTCACTTAATTTCATGACTTCTGCACCTCACATTCTTCGACAGAAACCAGGTGAGAAACCTTACGTACCATACCTCGAATTTCGGCAGTATCCATCAAGACGACTGTCTTATTCATCTTTTTCAGTCCCAAGCCGTTGAGTACCTTTCTCTGTTTGTCCGGTCTTCCTATGGGACTCCTCACCAGCGTTATCTTCAATTTATTTCCCACGATCACGCACCTCAATACCGTATCTTTATGCCTCAACAGCGGTCCCTGTCCCGAGACGGTCTATTATATCTTGTTTACTCTTGAGATTTACCAAGCCGTCCATCGTAGCTTTTACAAGATTATGCGGATTATGTGAACCGAGACATTTGGTCAAAATGTTATGAACTCCTGCACACTCCAGAATAGCCCTGACGGCACCGCCGGCTATAAGTCCCGTTCCCTCAGAAGCAGGTTTCAACATGACTTTACCGGCGCCATATCGCCCGATAATCTCGTGGGGTATCGTATGTTCCACGAGGGCAATCTTCTTCATGTTCTTTTTCGCCTTTTCCATACCCTTCCTGATTGCCACGGGAACTTCCTGCGCCTTCCCCAACCCGACACCGACCGAACCGTTTCCATCGCCGACAACGACAATGGCGCTGAATCTAAATCTCCGACCACCTTTAACAACCTTGGCAGTCCTCATAATTGCGATTACCTTGTCAAGAAGTTCTAATTCTTCCATAA
>CAZCGI010000169.1:0-4742 GCA_964498145.1 uncultured Syntrophaceae bacterium | reverse complement strand
GAGGTATCGAGGACATCGGACGAAGTCAGTCCCATATGGATAAATCGGGAATCCTCGCCGATGTTCTCGGCGACAGAGGTCAGAAAAGCAATAACATCATGTTTGGTCGTTTTTTCGATCTCTTCGATACGGGCAACGTCAAATCCCGACCGTTCCATGATGGTGTTGAAAGATTTCATGGGTATTTTACCCATATTAGCGAGGGCTTCACAGGCAACAAGCTCCACATCAAGCCACTTCCGATAGATGTTTTCCGGGCGCCAGATAGACGCCATTTCTTCTCGCGAATACCGTGGAATCACTCTTATTCTCCTGAAATGGTTTTATTTTCAGAGGTAGTATTAATATGAGTACACCAGTGAGTCAAGCAATTTTACATCGATATCTATGCAAGGGGCCGGAGTTTTCTTCTCAACAATTCTTCGGCCCACTCTGATCGTTGAGAAAAATCATGTCAATTCGAGGCAGTGCATCGACCCCCGCTTTTTATCCGTACCGAACCAAATTTTCCTTGTATTTCACGAAAAATTGTGGCTATATATGGTATCTCATTTGACCACTAACACAACATATTGTGGTAATTCATCATTTTGGGGGAAATGTACCGGAGGGAAGTGTACTATGCACAAAAAGATACGAAAACGGGACGGCAGATACGTCAAATTCGATGCTTCAAAAATCACCAAGGCTATTGCACAAGCCGGTAAGGCAACAGGTGAGTTTAATGGTGAAATAGCTGAGAAATTGACGATCAAAGTCCTGAATCTGTCGGAAAAGCTTTATGATAACAGGGTCATGACCGTAGAACAGATTCAGGACATCGTCGAAGAAATACTTCTGTCATCGCCATTTCGTAGAACGGCACGATCCTATATTATTTACCGCGAACAGCATGCGCGACTCCGTGACATCACCAATAAGATGGAAGTCGATCTGGTCGACCAGTATCTCAAAAAAAGGGACTGGAAGATCAATGAAAACAGCAACATGGACTATTCCCTCCAGGGTTTGAACAACTATATTTCTTCCGAAGTAAGCAAGGTATACTGGCTGAATGAGATTTATCCCGTTGAAGTTAAAAAAGCCCAAGCAGACGGTGATTTTCATATCCACGACCTGAGCCTCCTTTCCGTCTACTGTGTCGGATGGGACCTCTATGACCTGCTTCTTGAGGGATTCAAGGGTGTTGCTGGAAAAGTGGAAAGCAAGCCGGCAAAGCATCTCCGGAGTGCTCTCGGGCAGGTCGTCAATTTCTTCTATACGCTTCAGGGAGAGGCTGCGGGAGCGCAGGCTTTTTCAAATTTTGATACCCTGCTGGCACCGTTCATCCGCTATGATGGTCTTGACTATGAAAATGTCAGACAGGCATTGCAGGAATTTATCTTCAATATCAATGTACCCACGCGGGTCGGATTCCAGACTCCCTTTACCAATGTCACCCTTGATGTTACTGTTCCCGACTACTATGCCCCCCAGAACGTTATCATCGGCGGAAAACCGATGAAGGAAGCATATAAAGATTTCCAGGACGAAATGGATATGTTCAACCAGGCGTTTCTCGAGGTAATGGCCGCCGGTGATGCAAAGGGCCGGGTCTTTACATTCCCGATCCCCACATATAACATTACACGAGATTTCGAATGGGAAAACCCCAAGATGAACCTCCTGTGGGAAATGACCGCCAAGTACGGCGTTCCCTACTTCTCGAATTTTATCAACTCCGACATGAGTCCTGAAGATGCACGAAGCATGTGCTGCAGGCTGCGAATCGATAACAGACAACTGGAAATGAGAGGTGGGGGGCTTTTCGGTTCAAATCCTCTCACGGGATCGATCGGGGTGGTCACACTGAACCTGCCCCGAATCGGCTATCTCTCAGATACGGAGGAAGAATTCTTCGCGCGGCTTGGCCGTCTCATGGGCATGGCCAAGGACAGCCTCGAAATCAAAAGAAAAATTCTTGAACGATTTACCGATGGTGATCTCTATCCGTATACGAAATATTACCTCCGACATGTAAAGAACCGTTTCGGAGAATACTGGAAAAATCATTTCTCCACTATCGGCCTCGTCGGAATGAACGAAGCTTGTCTGAACCTTATGGGAAAATCGATCGCCGACCCGGCAGGTCATGATTTTTCGAAACGTGTCCTCGACTTTATGAGGGGTGAACTGATCAACTATCAGAAGGAAACGGGAAACAATTATAACCTAGAAGCAACGCCCGCAGAGGGAACGTCCTACAGTCTGGCACGACTCGACAGAAAGATGTTTTCCGACATCATCTGTGCCAATGTTAACGGTGACGGAGGTACGGCGGAACCGTTTTACACCAATTCAACCCAGCTTCCCGTCAACTTTACCGAAGATATTTTCGAAGCCCTCGATCTTCAGGAGGACATTCAGACGCGATACACCGGCGGAACGGTCTTTCACATCTATGCTGGTGAGCGCATCGATAATCCATCGGCGGTTAAAGTACTGGTTCGCAAAATCTGCGAGAAATATTCACTCCCCTATTTTACATTCAGTCCGACATTCAGTGTCTGTCCCAATCACGGATACATTAAGGGAGAATCAGATCGGTGCCCCAACTGTGGTGAACCATGTGAAATATACTCCCGAGTGGTAGGCTACCTTCGTCCGATAAATCAGTGGAACAAAGGGAAGAAGGAAGAGTTCAAAATGCGTAAACTCTTCACAGTATAGGCTATGAAAATCGGTGGACTGCAAAGATTTTCCTTAATAGACTATCCTGAAAAGATATGTGCCATCGTATTTACTCAGGGGTGTAATTTCAGGTGCCCCTACTGCCACAACCCTGAGCTTTCCGATCCGAACCGCTACGAATCATTAATCCCCGAGGAAGAAATATTTTCATTTCTGGAACGGCGAAGAGGAAAACTCGATGCCGTCAGCATCACCGGGGGTGAACCGACCGAGCAGAGCGATCTGACGGAGTTCATCAGCCGCGTTAAGACAATGGATTACCTTGTAAAAATCGACACCAACGGATCACACCCGGAAATCCTGACATCACTCATTGAAAAGCATCTCATCGACTACATCGCGATGGATGTGAAGGCACCCCCGGATAAATACCGAAAAATTACAAGGTCCAAAATCGACCCCACTCTGATCAAGGAAAGCATTACACTTATACTGAAGTCACAGGTCCCTCATGAATTCCGCACAACGGTCGTTAAGTCACAACTGGACGAAAACGACATTACAACAATTGCCAAATTGATAAAAGGCGGCGATTGCTATGTCCTGCAAAAATTCGTTCCGTCGAAGGTCATGGATCCGCGATTTTTAAAAAAGACAACCTATTCTGATGAAGAATTCGAAATAATGAAGAAAAAAATCGTTAAATACGTTCGATCTGTGATTATCCGATAGCTGTATTTTCCATTCGTGAATCGTCTTGAACATCAAAGCATAATACGCTGCTCAAACCTTCAGCAGCCTCATGCCGTTTGCCACGTTTGCTTATTAGCCTGCCGATTTTTCCTTTTTCCCCACTTAAATAATACACTCACATCCGTTTTTTGCACACTCTGAAGACAACACAGATAAAAGCAGTCAAAAACAAATTGCAAGTAACTATCATACCCCCAGGCAGCAGAATATCAACGGCAACGTTCAAAGATTAATTTCAAAATGCCTCAGACCTGAAAGAGCAGCGACATCACCACGGTAATTCTCTTTAAAGTGTTGTCTTTGTCGGCGATCGTCACTGATATCATTGCATTAGTTTCCGGAAATCTGGCAGACGATTCGACGGTGTCGCGGTCGATTGTCAAAATCAATCAGAATGATCTGCTGCCAGGTACCAAGGGTCAGCCGTCCTTCGATAATCGGAATTGCCAGCGAAGGACCGAGCAGGGCAGCTCTTACATGGGAATACCCGTTTCCGTCACCCCAGCGCTCATCATGGCGGTAACGGATCGTGCGGGGGGCCAGTCGTTCAATCGCTTCTCTCAAATCTTCGATCACTCCCCGCTCATATTCAATTGTGGTCAGGGACGCCGTTGAGCCGGGGACAAACAGAATCATCTGCCCTTCGGATATACCGGACCGAATAACTTCATCAGCAACAGCATCGGTAATGTCAAGCATGTCGGTTTCCCCCGTTGTAGAAAAAGAAAGTAAAACATTTTTTGTTTTCATACCGTCAGCTCCTCTTTGTAATCATCATTGGCTTCGAAAAGTATCACACCGACAGAAAAGACTCAACGGATCATCTATCGCAAAATCCACCTTGCCAATGATACTTTTATTTGATAGTCATAGACTCCAAAACGGATTGTTCAATAAAGTTTCTAATCAGGAAAAGGCACGCTAACTATGGGAAAAGATTCGATAGAACGGGCACGGGAAGTGTTGAAAATCGAAGCTGAAAGCATTTCAAATCTCATCGATAAAATTGATAACAATTTTGCAAAAGCAGTCGATATAATCTTCAAGTCCAAGGGAAGGGTTATCGTTACCGGCATCGGTAAATCCGGCCTGATCGGGAAAAAAATCGTTGCAACGATGACCAGTACGGGAACACCGGCGTTGTTTCTCCATCCCGTTGAGGGATTGCATGGAGATCTCGGCATCGTCACGAGGGACGATGTTATGCTGGCCATCTCCAACAGCGGAGAGACGGAAGAATTAAACCGAATTATTTCCAGCATCAAGGATATAAATGTACCCCTGATAGCATTCACCGGCAATATAAACTCAACACTCGC
>CAZCGI010000168.1:0-4787 GCA_964498145.1 uncultured Syntrophaceae bacterium | reverse complement strand
TTTTATGGTTCGGCTTGGTTACGTTATAGATTATTCCGTCTACATCTCTTCCGATATATTCTTCGATTTTTTTGACGAAATCGAACCCGGTAAAGTTATGCGTTTCACCGAATTTCGTCATAATATTTATAACGTACAGGACTGTTGCGTTCGTTTCCTGGAATGCCTCTTTCACGCCGGGAACGATAAGATTGGGAACGATGCTTGTGTAGAGATCGCCGGGACCGATAATGATATAGTCGGCGCAGGTGATTGCTTCAATGACAGGAGGGTAGACTGAAATAGCGTCGTGATGGTGGGGTACGAGATAAATATCCTTGATTCTTTCCCGCTGTGTATCTCTCGGTATGTCGATGGCACTCTGGCCGTAAATGCGTTTTCCATCCGTCAATTCCGCCACGAGGGTTGCTTTGTCAACCGTGACGGGAAGAATGGTGCCCCGTGCATCGAGTATTTCGGCGAGTGCCTTAACACCGGTGGAAAAGTCGCCTGTGTATTCCGCCAGTATGGTGAGAAGCATATTCCCCGCATTGTGTCCCTGGAGCCGGCCGTCGCCACTGAATCTTTTCAACAGGATGGTTCTCACCATGTCACGATGCGGTGACAGGGCAAGTACACACTTCAAGACATCGCCTGGCGGTAAGATCCCAAGTTCATCACGCAATCTTCCGGTGCTTCCGCCGCTGTCAACCATTGATACAACCGCTGTAATATCAACACCATCTATATCTCTCAGTCCGAACAGAAGGGCGAACTGTCCGCTCCCGCCGCCGATTGTTACAAGCTTCTGTCGATTGTCATTCATATCAGATGCTTTCTCCAAACAATGTAATCCTTTTTAGTTTTCTTAACTCTCAGAACGTAAAATGATCGCTGGGGATCACTATAGCAGACCTTGATGACTGATTCAAAGCATAACTGACTGAGGTGACATGCCGGAACGGTGTGCCAGATTTTGCTAATGGGTCATAATGGAAAACATCTGCTGCATCGTGATAAATCCTCGTATATACATCGTATAATTGCAATGGCATATATTTTTTCATGATGTCGGGCAGGCATTTTCTGCAGAGCTCCATGAACGTCGAGGTATCAAGACAATTTCTAGGTAAGCCGTAAGCAGATATATTGCCGGTATGACGGACATTAAGTAATAAACGGTAATTTAAAGATAGTATTAGTTGTTTTTATTTTCTTGGCCGTGTGGAATGTTTGACCAGAAATCATTGTGGACGTCTTTGATGTATTAAGTCAAAAATAATAAACGGGAGGTGCAAGATGAAAGTGAAACGATTGCTTGTGCTGCCGATAGCACTGATCTTCGCTTTGGCAGTTGCTGTGTCGGCATGTTATGCGCAGAAACCGTGCACAGCGGTTTATGGCAGTGGTTCCGAGTCATTTTCCCTTGCTACGGGCAGTCCCGGTGAACTTGGGTTGCTGAAGGTTATCGGTGAGGCCTTTTGCGAAGGGAAAAATACGTCACTCTGCTGGGTTAAAGCGGGTTCGGGGGCTTCGCTGAAGCTTCTTAAAGAGAAAGAAGTTGATATGATTATGGTACATGCTCCTGCGGCAGAAAAAAAGGCTGTTGCCGACGGTTGGGCGATAAAACGGACGCTCATCGGTTCCAATGAATTTTACATTGTCGGTCCCGCAAATGACCCGGCCGGTATTGCCGGTGCCAAGACTGCAGCAGATGCATATGAACGGATCGCGAAGGCGAAAGCAACCTTCTTTTCACGAGGAGATAATTCAGGAACCCATAAGAAGGAACTGACGATCTGGAAAATGGCCGGCATCACACCGTCGGGGCCGTGGTATGTCGTTACAAAAGATTTTATGCAGGCGACTCTCAGGAGGGCTAATACCGAAAAGGGGTATTTCATGACCGACAGCAGCACCTGGATCTCCGACAGATCAGGTTTGCCGAATCTAAAGATTCTGTTCCGGGGCGATAAGATACTGATCAATACCTATCATGCCCTCTGTCAGCCTACAGGCGTAACACCTGCAGCGTCGATTGCTGCCGAATTCATAGATTTTGTCGGTTCTGAAAAGGGGCAGGAAATTATCAGAAACTACGGAAAACAGGAATACGGCGAAGGTCTCTATAATGATGCTGCCTATGCCAGTCAGTATGAAGATTAGACATGGGGGAAACATTATAAGATTCATAAGAAGCGGTGCCGGTTGTGACATGACCATCGCCGGTACCGCAGCATCTGAGATGGAGTGGATAAAGTTAATTATTGCTCCATCTTGGCAATGTGAGTACAATCCTTGTCTTCAGGTGACAACTAATTCGCTTCTCGAGCTGCCGGTTTCAATCGATATCAGTTTACTTTTCTCTCGCCGCCATTTATAGTAAGACAAAAACCAGCACTAGGAGATGAACAGCCTCCTGATGGTACTTTATGCAGGTATTTCAATAGCATGTGATGTAGTCTTCC
This sequence comes from uncultured Syntrophaceae bacterium, assembly GCA_964498145.1. Classification (GTDB taxonomy): domain Bacteria; phylum Desulfobacterota; class Syntrophia; order Syntrophales; family UBA6807; genus DSDU01. The sequence continues at coordinate 2,340 of CAZCGI010000168.1, read as the reverse complement.
CGCCGCTGCAACACACGTTTTTATTCAGACTGTTCGAAGTTAACTGCACTTTTTGATAATCTTGGTGTTTCCCGTTAATATTCTGCACCATGACTTTTCACCGTTTTTCTTGTACTTATCGTCATCACATCCGTATCCAAACAGCTATCAGGACTCGATGAGGGGAGTATCATCAAAACACTCTTTTGAAAGACGCCTGGACCTGTTGCGTTATGGTCCGTCTGACGATAGTGAGGTGTGCTGTCTTACAAACAGGAAAAAAATCAAAGGAGAGGAAGCCCTTATGAAAAGAATGCTTATCGCAATCGTCATTGCGGCATTGACACCCGTTTATGTCTTTGCGGACATGCGGTGTCCCGGCGGCAGATTGATTACAGAGGGTACCCACAAGATTAAGGTGCTCATGGCCTGCGGCGAACCCGTAATGAAAGAAGTCGTCGGCTATCGATGGGAGCGGACGAGCAGTTATAAGCAAAAGCTCATGGTCGAACAGTGGACATACCAGGTGGGGGATCGATATAACGTTCTTACGATTGTCGGGGGGCGGGTCGAATCGATAGAAACGGTTCTGCGCTGAAACAAAATACTCCACAACCCGGAGGCGTGATGCCGTCGGGCAACAGCAGCCTCCTTCTCATTGCTAAAAATGGGACGTGACCGGTCAGAGCGCAATCAATGGTCATATGCCGGATTATTCTACATGGATGCCAATGCCTGGGATATCATACCGATGAACCCTCCCGGCAAGATACCGAACAGGATTGTGGCGAACGCAAGGATACCGAGCATGACACCAGCAACCGTGATACCGGCAGGAGCTGACGGGAGCCTCTCCGATACTTCGCCCATGTACATGACCATGATGACTCTGAAATAATAGTACAGTGAGACCACGGTCATAATAACAGCAACAACAACGATCCACAGGTATCCTGCCTCAAGTGCCGTTTTGAAAATGTAAAATTTTGCAAAGAACCCCGCTGTGGGCGGTATGCCTGCAAGAGAAATCATGAATATACTCATTATCAATGCGAGGAACGGACGCTGGGAGGCAATGCCACTCAGATCTTCAATTTGCAGACGTTTGCCTTCCCTCACAGAGAGGACGATGGCGACCCCGAAAGCGCCCATATTCATCAGGATGTACATGCAAAGATAGAAGGTCAGTGCTGAGCTGCCTCCCTGTTCCGGAGAGAGAAGGCCGATGAGCATGAAGCCCACCTGGGCGATACCGGAATAGGCAAGCATCCTGATCAATCCTGTTTGTCTCAGGGCGGTAATATTACCAATAATCATACTTGCAACTGCCATTGTAATGATGGTGTACGATGTAACCTGAGGCGTTGCGGGGGAAACGGCGAGCACGATACGGAGGAGGACGGCAAATGCAGCGATCTTTGGCGCTACCGAAAGAATCGATGCAATACTCACGGGGGCGCCTTCATATGTGTCCGGTGCCCACATGTGAAAGGGTACCGAGGCGATCTTGAAACCAAGACCGGCGCAGAGAAGCGCCACTGCCATCATGAGCAGCATGATATTGAACCCTGACTGTTCGATTGCTGTCATAACAGTGTCAATGCCGGTTGCGCCAAGTGCCCCGAAAAAGAAAGCAATTCCGAGAAGAAAAAGTGCCGATGAAAAAGCTCCCAGGAGAAAATACTTAACAGTTGCTTCCATGCTTTCATTAATATCTCTGAAAAAGCCCACGAGTACATAGAGGGAGAGTGAGAGAGTTTCCATCCCCAGAAAAATAACCAACAGATCACGGCCGGCAATCATTACATTCATTCCAACGACGGCATAGAGAATCAGGGCGTAATATTCTACCTCACTCACCTTTCTCTGTTTCAGATAGCAATGGGAAAAGGCAATTGCCAGCAATGCCGTTGCTCCAACCATCATCTGAAAGAGGATGGAGAAGTTGTCGCGGACGATAAGGCTGTTGAATCCCGCTATGTTGTTTCCCCACAATGTGGGAATCATCAATCCCTGGAGGATAATAGCTGCTGCAGCAATCCCCGGAATAACTTTGCCCTGAACCGCGCGGTTTCGGAAAAACAGCAACGCCGTCCCCGAAAGGAGAAGAAGAATCTCCGGTAAAAAGCTGATGATATTAACGTTTGGAGCAGAGAAGTTCATATTCGTCTCCTTCTGTGTTTGGGTAATGTGTTTTCACGGTATCCGCGGCAACAACCATAGGCTTATGAAGTTGTGAAAGCAGGCGGCCAGCTGATGCATCGATTCGGTCGAGAAAGAACGATGGGAAGATTCCGATGAAGAAAACCAAAAGCACGATCGGGGTCATAATGAATTTTTCCCTGAGGGAGAAATCGGAAA
>CAZCGI010000167.1:0-4796 GCA_964498145.1 uncultured Syntrophaceae bacterium | reverse complement strand
TTCCTTCCAGGTTAATTTCAACATCTCCCGATGCATAAGGTGAACTGATCAGGAGTGACGAGATGTACTGGCTGCTTTCGGTATCAACAAACGTGGCCTTTCCTCCCCTGATGCCTCCGCCATGAACCGTTACCGGCGGATAGCCCGTGTTGTTCAGCGTGGAGATTTCCACTCCCAGGCTTCGGAGCGCGCTTAGCAGTGGTTGTATCGGCCGTTCTCTCAGGCGACTGCTGCCGTCAACAACGAAGGGACCTTTACCCAGGGCAACAAGCGAGGTAAGGAATCTAAGCGCAGTTCCGTTATTTCCCACTGAGAGTGTCTTACCGGGGTTTTCCAGTTTACCTTTGCTGCCCGTTACAATAATGTCATCGTCAGACGCCAGAATCTGAATTCCGAGCATACGAAGAGCCTTTATAAGATACTCTGTGTCTTCGGCTATCAGCGGGTTTCTGAGAAACGATTGTCCGTCCGAAAGGGCAGCGATCATCAGTGCCCGCTGGGTGTAGCTCTTCGAACCGGGTATTTTCACGGTTGCATCAAGATGTGTTATTTTTCTGATTTCTTTCATGTATTCAGTGCCTTCGTTACAATCTTTTTCATGAAATCATCGGGAGGTGTTCTGCCCGTCCATATCCGTATCTGCTCTGCCCCCTGATGGACAAACATGGAGAGTCCGTTGATCACGGAACATCCTTCCGCTTCGGCTTTCTTCAGGAGGGTTGTTTTTAAGGGGTTGTATATTATATCCATGACCCAGGTGAAGTTTTTCAAAACATCACCGGTGACGGGAGCGGCATCAACTGCCGGCGACATGCCGACGGGCGTTGTGTTGATGAGAACATCGGCCTGCACGTCATGGATACTCTTCAGGGGGTGATATCTGCAGCCGAATTCTTCGGCGAGTTCCATTCCTTTTTGTTCCGTTCTGTTAAGAATGACGGGAGTGCCGCCTTCCTGCAAGATTCCATAAACGGCGGCCCGTGCCGCTCCCCCGGCGCCGAGGATTGCAATGGTCTTGCTTTTAATGGTCATCGATTCTTTCAGAGATCGAACAATGCCGATCCAGTCTGTGTTGTCTCCTTTTAATATTCCGTCTCTATGAACAAAGGTATTCACCGCGCCGATATCCCGGGCACTGTCACTGATTTCATGGAGGTAGTCCATCATGCTGACCTTGTGAGGGATTGTGATACTCCCGCCGCGAATATCGGACGTCAAGATTCGGCTGACTGCGTCTTTGGCTGTGTCTGCGCGGATCACGATATACGTGGCGTTGATTCCCATAAGCGCAAAGACAGCATTGTGCATCACCGGGGACAGGCTGTGTTCCACGGGGTTGCCGATTAGGGCGAATGTTTCTGCTTTCGTGTTCATTGCAGGATCCTGAATATTTCTTTCATTTCATTGACAGTGAGCTGACCTGGAGCGGATTCCGCTCCTTTCTCGCGGGCCGCAAAGGTTATAAAGGAACCGAATAACGGCGTCACGACCCTGCTGATTTTTCCCGTTTCTCCCATGCAAAAGGCGATGATGCTTCTGTTTTGCCGCTGTATTGTGCAGATCAGATTCAGGATTGTCAAGTTGTCTTCCATTGATCGAGCGTACGTTACAACCTTGACAATATCTGCGCCGCAACGGTAACTTTCGTCGCAGATGCGATAGAGTTCATCCATGTGTGGTGTGGCGATGAAGTTATGGTACGAGACAATTAACTGTGTCAGCCCTCCATGCTTCTTGATAGTTTCCACCAGCAGCGAAATCAATTGCAGATCGGTACTCAGTTCGATATCGACAAAGTCCGCTTTTAGGGCAACGGCTTTACAGAGGAGGGCAACCCGTTCCTCTTCGTTTCCGCTGTACCGTCCCCCCTCATCACGCTTCCTGTTGGTAACAACGACCTTTCCCCCCGGTGATGAAAGCAAAGAAGGCAGATCGACATTTCTGATTGCATCGATTCTCAGTTCCACCAGATCGGCCATGGCTAAGCAGAGGGGCATCTGCCGCAGTGCCTCTTCATTCGTTTCCGTCATGATGGGAATACAGAGCATATGTTTTCCTGATTCTTCGTTCAAAGTCATCGGGTATTGTCCTGAAAAATGTCGAGGATTCAAGGAGTCCAGGAATCAAGTGCTGAAAAGAGTTTTCTACTTGAGCCCTCGAACCCTTGGCCTCTAAAGCTGTTGATTTTAGCCGGTAGTAGTTTATTCCTAGCTGCTATCCCCTATCGGTGCATTACGAATTATTCGGATACGATCCCAGTATCTTTACAAACGTGCACTGATTCCTGAGTTCATTCAGGCACTCCTGGATATTCGTTTCTTCTTCGTGTCCACTGAAATCAACGAAGAAGAGATATTCCCACATCCTGTCCTTGATCGGATGAGATATGATATTGAGAAGATTGATTCCCCGTTCCGCAAACGGCCTCAGGGAATGGTACAATGCTCCCGGTTCATGACGGGTCCCGTAGAGGATCGATGTTTTATCCCGTTCCGTCGGTCTGTTCTTTCCGTTTCCGATGATCAGAAATCGTGTCATGTTGTTCGAATGATCTTCTATTCCTTCTGCAATGACCGTGAGTCCATATACTGATGCGGCATCGCTGCTGCCGATGGCAGCGGCTTCGTCGTCTTCCAGTATCTTCACGGCGGCTTTCGCGGTGCTGTCCGTTTCATGGAGGGAACATCCCGGAAGATGTTTCCTGATCCACGCCTGGCACTGGGCCAGTGCCTGTGGGTGGGAGTATATCCGTTTTAATCTGTCACGGTCCGGCTGTTTCGATATAAGAGAATGACGAATTGGAAGAAATCTCTCAGCCATAATCCGCAACGGTGTTGAAAGCAGCCGGTCCAGTGTTACCTTTACCGGACCCTCGAGAGAATTTGCCACCGGCACTACTCCCCACTGTGCCTGTCCCTTTTCCACCTGGTCAAAAACATCGGTGATCGAGCGTTGCGGGGAATAATTAGCGCTCAGACCGAAATGCAATCGAGCGGCTACATGGGAAAATGAAGCATCCGGTCCCAGGTAGGCCACGGTAATGGGTGCCTGGAGCGCCCTTGAAGCTGACAGTATCTCACGATATATCCGCTTCAGCGATTCTTCCGGCAACGGTCCCCGGCTGACACCAATGACGTGGTTATAGATGGTTTGTTCCTGGGCGGGATCGTATATGTCGATTCCCTGATCCTGTTTCAGTGCGCCGATTTCTATGGAAAGGGCAGCCCGTTCATTCAACAGCGTAACAATAGCTTGGTCCTTATCCTTGAGATGATCCCTCAATTTATCCAGTGTTGCCTCGGTCATTGCCTCAACTCCCCAATGGTATCCTCAATTATACCGTCGTCAACTGATCCGTTGATGAAAGGAACCCCGATCTTTTTCAATAGAACGAAATTAACGGCGTGTCCTTCCTTCTTTTTGTCATGCTTCATCCGAGACAAAATGTCTCCGGTCTGAATCGACGAAGGGATATAATTGAGCAGCCCTACTTTTTGTATGAGATTTTCGATGTGCTCTCGATCCTCCGTGGAAAGATATTTCATTTTTTCCGAGATGCGAGCCGATGCCATCATTCCGATGGACACGGCATTGCCATGGGAAATGGTATATCCTGATGCCGATTCAATGGCATGACCGATGGTGTGACCGAAGTTCAAAATACGGCGGACTCCCATGTCCCGCTCATCGATTTCGACGATACTTTTTTTGATTTTGCATGATTGCGCCACAATCATTTCCAGATTATCGATGTTCCGTTTCCGGATGTTGGATATTTCAGTTTCGATGGTTGCCAACAGATCGGGATCATCAATAATGCCGTATTTTACAATCTCCGCCAGGCCATTGGTGAATTCGACGTCGGGAAGTGTATCAAGGAGCTTGAGATCGATATAAACGGCCTTCGGCTGGCAGAATGTTCCCACCAGATTTTTTCCTTTGAATATGTCAATCCCCGTTTTACCACCGATACTGCTGTCGACCTGTGCCAGCAATGTTGTCGGCATTTGAATATAAGGGATGGACCGCATGTAGATCGAAGCAATGAATCCGACAATATCGCCGGTGACGCCGCCGCCCAGCGCGATGAGACAGGATGACCGATCAACACCTCGGTCAACAAGCTGCTCGATGAGTGACAGTGCCGTATCAATAGTTTTCGATGCCTCGCCGGGAGTAAAATCGATCATATCGACGGTAAGTCCCGTTTCCCTCAGGGCAGACAACACCGTCTCACCATAGAGCGAAGACACGGTAGTATCTGCAATTATGATATAGTTGGTGGCAACTGCGCTTTTGGCGATGAGCAGGGCAATTCGGTCGAGTATGTCATGCCCGATGAAAATCTCGTATGAGTGAGACGACCGTTTATCGAGATTTACTTTTATCTTGTTCATAACGACACCTTCATTTCCGTTTTTATCAGTTTTTCAAGGCATCGTACCTCTTCCATCAGTTTGTAGAATTTTTCCGGCTTCAGCGACTGCATCCCGTCCGATACGGCCTTGTCCGGCTCAGGATGGACTTCAATCATGATGCCGTCTGCACCCACTGCCAGTGCTCCCTTGGCCAGGGGCAGAACATACTTCCAGTGGCCGGCGGCATGACTGGGATCGACGATAACCGGTAGATGGGTCATTTCTTTCAGGACAGGTACCGCACTGATGTCGAGGGTGTTTCTGGTAGCCGTCTCAAAGGTTCGGATGCCTCGCTCGCAGAGAATGACGTTGTCATTACCCGCTGACAGGATGTATTCCGCCGACATGAGAAGTTCTTCGATTGTGGTCATCATCCCC
>CAZCGI010000166.1:1997-4829 GCA_964498145.1 uncultured Syntrophaceae bacterium | reverse complement strand
ACACGGCAATTCCCGCCACGAAATCGAGATACTCCTTACCATTTGAATCCCATACGCGCGCCCCATCCCCTTTGACGAGAACGATGGGAATTCGTCGGTAGGTGTTCATTATATAACGGTTTGAATGTTCTAACAGTTCCTCAGTTGTCATTGCGTCGCGCCCTTCCTCTATGATTTCGCTTCGTGCTATCCGGTTCCCTGTTATTATTCTTTGACAACTTCCGTTCCAATTCCTTCATCGGTAAAGATTTCAAGAAGAACGGCATGATTCAGGCGTCCATCGATAATATGAGTTTTCCCAACTCCGTTCCTTAAAGCCTTAAGACAGCATTTGACCTTAGGGTACATACCCCCCTCGATGATCCCCTGAGTAATTAATTCGTCTGCCCGTTCATAATTCATCGAATTGATCAGAGAACCGTCCCGGTCGAGGACACCTTCCACATCCGTCAGCAGAACCAGTTTTTCTGCCTGTAAGGCTGCAGCCAGCTCTCCCGCAACAATATCTGCATTGATATTATAAGTTTCCCCGCCATCTCCCACACCGATGGGGGCGATTGTCGGGATAAAACCGTCTTTCACCAGGGATTTGATGAGTTCCGTATGGAATTCTCTGACCTTCCCCACCAGGCCGAGATCGATTATTTCCGGCGGAGTATCCTTCGCCTTATCGTCAGTAAGATAATATTTTTCAGCCCTGATCAGATTGCCGTCCTTACCGGTCAGGCCGACCGCCTTGCCACCGTGCTGGTTGATGAGACCGACGATTTCCTTATTGACCCTTCCGGCGAGAACCATTTCCACAATGTCCATGGTCTCTTCATCGGTCACCCGCATTCCCCGAATGAATTTTGATTCTTTTCCGAGTTTCTTCAGATGAGTCCCAATCTGTGGCCCTCCGCCGTGGACAATTACGGGGTTGATACCGATATATTTCATCATGACGACGTCCTTGGCAAAGAGACTTTTGAGACTCTCGTCAACCATGGCGTGTCCACCGTATTTAATGACGATGGTCTTGTTGTAAAAGCGACGGATATACGGCAGGGCTTCCAAAAGGATATCTGCCCGCTCTATCGACTGTTTCAATCGTTCTCCCTGCATTGCCGGTTCCCTCAGTTCTGCGTAATCACTCGTATTGCCGTTTATTTCAAATCATTAACGGTGAAAGCTTATAAGACATACCTGCTCAAATCTTCATCTTCCACGATATCTTCCAGTTTATCCCGTACATAGTCCGCATCGATGACCACATCTTTCTCACTAATATCGGGAGCATCGAAAGATATATCTTCGAGAAGCGATTCCATAACGGTATAGAGCCGACGGGCACCGATATTCTCCATCCGTTCATTAACGATGAAGGCAACCTCCGCAATTTCTTCTATGGAGTCGTCCTGAAATACAAGGTCGAGTCCTTCCGTTGCCATCATCTCCCGGTACTGCTTTACCAGAGCATTATGCGGTTCCGTCAGTATCCGCACAAAATCCTCTTTGGAAAGAGGGTCAAGTTCCACCCGTATCGGGAAACGCCCCTGCAGTTCAGGAATAAGATCCGACGGTTTTGAAAAACTAAAGGCTCCAGCGGCAATAAAGAGGATGTGATCGGTCTTCACCATGCCGTATCGTGTATTCACTGTTGACCCTTCCACGATCGGCAGGAGATCACGCTGAACCCCTTCCCGGGAGACATCGGGACCGCTGGACGTATCGCTCCCCACAATCTTATCAATCTCATCGAGAAAGATGATTCCCGACTGCTCAACCCGTTCTAATGCTGTTTTGGTCACCTTGTCCATGTCCACCAGCCGCTGGGCTTCCTCTTCAACGAGGATATCCATTGCTTCCGACACTTTTACTTTTCTCTTTTTCTTCTTTCGGGGAAACATATTGCCGAACATTTCCTTGATGTTCAGCCCCATATCTTCGACACCGCTTGATGAGAATATCTCGATCATCGGACCGGTGCTGCTCTCCGTTACTTCAAGATCAACGACTCTATCATCAAGTTTGCCGTTGCGAAGCAGGCGGCGCAGCTTCTCCCGGGTTTCGTTTACAGGAACGATTTCTCCGTTATGAGATATTTCCATTACGGAACTTTCCGGCTCATCCTTCTCTCGTTCGGCGTGTCGCGATGGAAGCAGGACATCGAGAAGTCGTTCTTCCGCTATTTCCATGGCCTTGCTTTTGACGATTTCCTGTTCTTCCGACTTAACCATGTTAATAGACAATTCCGCGAGATCGCGAATCATTGACTCAACATCACGTCCGACATATCCCACTTCTGTAAATTTGGATGCTTCGATCTTCAGAAAGGGAGAGTTATCAAGTTTCGCAAGCCGTCGGGCAATTTCCGTCTTTCCCACGCCTGTCGGACCGATCATAATAATATTTTTGGGGGCGATTTCTTCCCTGAGTTCGTCAGAGACTTTCTGACGTCTCCATCGATTTCTCAGGGCAATAGCCACCGCCCTTTTCGCTTCATCCTGTCCGATAATATATTTATCCAATTCCGATACAATTTCTCTCGGTGTCAAATTTTTCGGTGACATACAAAACCCCGTCTATTATTATACTGTTCCGGAACGATCATGGCACGGTATGAAAACGGTATCAACACCATCTTGAAGAACCCGTTCTGATAACAAATCCATCATCGTATCTCCATACAGATTATGACTTACCGGCATTATACGCATGTGGTTATCGTCACCACAGATCGTCATGCCGCTTGTTTTTTTCGCTACCCCTCCGGAGCGAAAAGATTTCTTTATAGCACATACTAATAAAAATAAAAACTATCCTCTTGAAACTCATCGCAGAAATAATGAT
>CAZCGI010000166.1:0-1987 GCA_964498145.1 uncultured Syntrophaceae bacterium | reverse complement strand
CGGGGATTTTAGTTTGGTCGCTCAAGAAACTGGCTATAATGAACACTACAGCTTCTTTTTAATTCCCTTTTTGTTGGAATTCTCTTCCACTTCCGTTGTGTCTATCTCTTCAATGGTTACGCTATTGTTGGTATAAATACAAATATCGGCAGCAATCCTCATAGCCTCTTTCGCTATCTCCGATGCATCGAGATCAGAGTATCTGATCAGCGCACGGGCTGCCGCCAGTGCATAGGGCCCGCCGGAACCGACAGCCATGACTTCATCATCTGATTCGACAACATCTCCATTCCCTGAGATAATTAGAGATTTATCACGACTGACAGCAATCATAAGGGCCTCCAGATGTCGGAGTACCCGGTCGGTTCTCCAGTCCTTCGCCAGTTCAACCGCTGCCCTGAGAAGATTTCCGCCGAACTGTTCGAGTTTCTGTTCGAACCGTTCAAAAAGAGTAAAAGCATCAGCGGTCGCTCCCGCAAATCCAACAACAACCTTGTTGTGGTATAAACGACGAACTTTTCTCGCTCCATGTTTCAATATGGTAATATCAAGGGTTACCTGGCCATCGCCCGCTACCGTTACTTTTCCTTTATGTCTCACTGCCAGGATGGTCGTTCCTCTTATATTCATATGGCTTTATGTACCTCCTTTTGCCTTCGGATGGGCTCTATCGTATATTTCCAACAGCTTACCGATACTCATCGATGTATATTTCTGCGTTGTCGAAAGACTTTCATGCCCCAAAAGTTCCTGTATTGCGCGCATATCGGCCCCACTATCCATCAAATGGGTGGCGAAGGTATGCCGAAGAGCATGGGGACTTATTTTCTTATTAATGCCGCTTTTAAGCGCATATTTATCAATGATACGGGCTATGCTTCTCGTTGTGATCCTTGAACCGAAGCGGTTGAGGAAAAGAGGACTCTCGTCTTGGCCGCTTTCCGCCCGCATCAGCGTACCTCTTTTGCCGGCATAGTCTTCCAGGGCTTTCATTGCCGGGCTGCCGATTGGCACAATCCGCTCTTTCCGCCCCTTGCCGCGCACCTTCATGATACTTGACGGCCAGTCAATATCATCTACATTCAGTCCGGCCAATTCACCGACGCGGATGCCTGATGAGTAAAAGAGTTCTATTATCGCCTTATCTCTCAAGCCGAATACATCGTTGTTGAATGCAACGCCGACCAACGAGAATGCTTCATCCACCGATAGAAACGTGGGAAGATATTTCTCGACCTTCGGTGCCTGAATCATGTCGGCTGGATTATATGGAACTCGCCCTTCTCGCAGGAGATATTTGAAAAACGCCCTGAGGCTTGCGATTTTTCTTGATATGGTAACTCTCTTGACCTTCTGTCTATAAAGAAATGCGAGAAAGGCTCGCAGTGTCATATGATCTATCGGTATGTGGGGACCACTGTTCCCTTTTTCGATGAACATATTGTTTTCGGAAAGAAATTCCTGAAATTGACGTATATCATTGATGTAATTTCGTCTTGTATGGGGCGATAAATTTCGCTCCATTACAATATGATTTTCGAAATCTCTTATTGCTTGGTCCACGAAACGCCGATCCTCCCGATGGTTCCCGTTAGCGATCACTGACAGCAATTCCTTATCTCTACCGGGAGCGGTATACCGGTCAATCGGAACAACGCCGGATCCCTGCATGGTAACAGCAGTACGAATTAGCAAAGTTGTTGTCGAATACCCGGGTGCATCCGTCTCTGAATGTTATCTTGACATATGACATTCCACCGAGAATATTTGAATTACGCTCTTCGACGACGACACCGAATCCCCATTCGGGATATCGTAGATGGACTACCTGATCTCCTGTCTTCAGATAAAGGCGTCTTATTTCTTCCTTCATGACAGCACCACATAACCAGTCCCGCCCGACGAGGTTGCACAAACTACATCTTATATTTGCCAAAATCCTCGGGAGACAGATTTTCCAGGAAGTCCTTCAGCTTTTCTTTCGAGT
>CAZCGI010000165.1:0-4840 GCA_964498145.1 uncultured Syntrophaceae bacterium | reverse complement strand
GAGAAGAAGCCGGGCTGTTTGTTGCCGATCTCTTTCGGATGTATGGGCGCTATGCGGCTGAATTCGGATGGCGGGTCGATGTGGTCAGCTCCAGTCCTTCGGGTGGTATGGGAGGTTTCAAAGAAGTAATCCTGCTGATTGAGGGAAAGGGTGCCTACAGTAAGTTAAAGTATGAAAGCGGTGTTCATCGTGTTCAACGGGTGCCGGTTACTGAAGCACAGGGACGAATTCATACCTCGGCGGTGACGGTGGCGGTTCTTCCGGAAGCGGAAGATGTGGAGGTCGATATCGATCCCAATGATCTTAGAATAGATGTATATCGTTCCACCGGGCATGGAGGTCAAAGTGTCAACACGACGGATTCAGCGGTAAGAATCACTCATTTGCCGACGGGGTTGGTCGTAACTTGTCAAGATGAAAAATCTCAACATAAAAATAGAGCCAAGGCCCTCAAGGTGCTTCGAGCGCGTTTGTTGGATCGCATGCAGGAAGAACAAAATGCCAAGATTTCGCAGGAAAGAAAAAGTCAGGTCGGAACGGGTGATCGAAGTGAGAGAATTAGAACGTATAATTTTCCTCAGGGACGAGTTACCGATCACCGTATTGGATTGACCCTGTATAATCTGGAAAATATTCTCAACGGCAATATCCAGGAAATGGTCGATGCCCTCATTACTCACTATCAAGCAGAGTCACTCAAGGCCGCTTCCTTTTAAAATGCAGGACTCTTTTCTAAAGGTAGGGGTGTGATCCAGTAAAGGCTCACTGTATCGATGAGACTGTTGAGAAAACCCGTCTGTGCCAATATGCCATGGTTTCCCTCATAATCATTCACCATACAAGGAAATACCCATTCAGTGCAGGATTTCGATAACCACGCATTCGTGCGGGCATGGTAACAGAATGAGGGAAAAGACTTTTTCAACAGCCTCTTTACGGGTTGTTGATCAAATTCATTTTCACCGGGTCCATTACGCTTTTTGATAAATCTACAGCTTGCTTCCGGCAATTCCAAAACTCACCCTTCAGGTTCAGACAGTTGGAATTGCTCATCTTTGGTTTCGATGAGATTTTTTCGCAAAAAGTTCCATGATGAACTGCTCAGATGAATTTTCGTTTGGGCAGCAGCCCGTTCAAACCTTCAATAAGATATGGGTGATAGTACATTGATTGAGTCCTCTCGAAAATCTGTCCTTGATATAGTGAAAGGCATGGAAGCAACCTTACGTGCTCAAGGGATTTCCACAGCCAGACTTGATGCCGAGGTTCTTCTTAGTCATTATCTCAATCGAGACCGTGCCGGACTTTATCGGGACAGTGACTATGTGCCGAGTGATGAGGAATTGTTCTTTATCAACCAGGGACTTGCACGGAGGATCGACGGCGAGCCGGTTGCCTATATCATTGGCAGGAAAGAATTCTGGTCCCTTGAATTCGAGGTAAATCGATCAGTCTTAATTCCGCGACCGGAGACGGAATTTCTCGTTGAGAATGTTGTCAAACTTGGAGAGCAGAATCGGTCATCAAGGTTGAAAATACTGGAAATCGGAACCGGAAGCGGTGCGATCAGCATTGCTCTGGCGTCGGAACTGAAGACCAGCCGTGTTTTTGCCATGGATATTTCCAGAGCGGCCATCACGATCGCCCGGAACAATGCACGACAAAATGGTGTGGCTTCACGGGTATTTTTCTTCTGTGGCAATCTCTGTGAACCGCTGAAGGGCACGTTTGATATTGTCGTTTCCAATCCTCCGTATATATCCGAATATGAGTATGAACATCTCTCTTCAGAGGTCAGAAGATTCGAACCGAAAGAGGCCTTGATTGCCGGTCGTGAAGGCACCGAATTTCATCGAGACATTATTAAAGGTGCTGGTACATGCCTTGCAAACGGGGGGTGGCTTGTTATGGAAATCGGGTATGGGCAGCGGGGAGCGGTGGAAAGATTGTTGAGACAAAGCGAAAAGTATGATTATATTGGCAGCCGATGTGATTATGCCGGAATAGATCGAGTTGTTCTGGCAAAGAGGAAGGAGTGACAATGGATAAGATTGTAATACATGGTGGGGAGCGTCTGCGAGGATCGGTTTCAATCAGCGGGGCCAAAAATGCCGCTCTTCCCATTATTGTATCATCCCTTCTTACCGAGGGGTGGAATACCTTCCACAATGTGCCCGATCTGGCCGATATCAAGACCATAAAAAAATTGCTGGTGAGCTTGGGGACGGAATGTGAAGGTGTGGGGTCCCTCGGGGTTAACGCCCGCTCGATCACCAATTGTGAGGCCTCGTACGATCTCGTGAAAACAATGAGAGCTTCAATCCTCGTGCTGGGTCCTCTCGTGGCGAGAGAGGGCCGGGCCCGGGTGTCTCTCCCCGGAGGTTGTGCCATCGGGGCGCGGCCCGTCAATTTGCATCTCAAAGCCCTCAGGGAGATGGGGGCGGAAATCGATCTTAAAGATGGTTACGTTGAAGCACGGGTATCACGATTACACGGTGCGAAAATATACTTTGATATTTCGACGGTTACCGGAACTGAAAATATTATGATGGCGGCGACATTGGCCGATGGGACGACCATTCTGGAGAATGCCGCGCGAGAACCGGAAGTGGTAAATCTAGCCCAAGTATTAGTCGGCATGGGGGCAAAAATCAGTGGCGCCGGCACCGATAGGATTGTCATTGAAGGAGTTACCTCTTTACAACCCGTTGAGGCAACAATAATACCTGACAGAATAGAGGCGGGAACATTCATGATTGCAGCCGGCATAACCGGCGGGGATGTAAAAATACTGAATTGTGACCCGAGTCATCTCGATCCCTTGATTGCCAAGTTGACGGAGACGGGCATGATCATTGAGACAATTCCGGAAGGTTTTCATGTCAAGGGTGGAGAACGAATAATGAGCGTGGATGTGAAAACCTTGCCCTATCCCGGTTTTCCAACGGATCTTCAGGCGCAGATGATTGCCTTGATGACGGTGGGAAGTGGAATCGGCGTCGTAACGGAAACCGTATTTGAAAACAGGTTTATGCACGTTAATGAACTCATGCGAATGGGGGCCGATATCATTATTGAAGGTAACAGTGCCGTTGTTAAGGGAGTTCAGAAACTCAGCGGAGCCCCGGTGATGGCTACCGATTTGAGGGCTTCGGCATCACTGATTCTTGCCGGATTGGTGGCCGAGGGAAAAACCGAAGTATCTCGAGTATATCATATCGACAGAGGATATGAGCGAATAGAGAAAAAACTGTCTTCGCTCGGTGCCAGGATAGAGAGGAAAAAGGAATAGCGTGAAGATAATACATACGACCGATAATTCGTTCGATGAGGAACTCGAGCGCATAAGGAATAGGAAAGAGGGAGTGGATCGGACAATATTCCGTACCGTTGAAGATATCATAACGAATGTGGCGGCGCGGGGCGATGAGGCATTGTTCGAATACACGAAGAAATTCGACGGCACGTTGATTGATGCCGGGAACATAGAGGTATCGAACGATGAAATAGCAGTGGCCATGGAGAGTATTGACGAATCCGATATGGCTATTCTTGAAGGGGCTGCCCAGCGTATTGAAGCGTTTCATCGAAAGCAGATCATGACATCGTGGCTTGATTCGGATGAAAATGGAATAGAACTCGGACAGCTCATAAATCCGATCGAAAAAGTCGGTATTTATGCCCCCGGCGGGCTTGCGGCCTATCCATCAACGGTTCTCATGGCTGCAGTCCCGGCAAAGGTTGCCGGCGTTCGTGAACTCTGTCTCGTTTCTCCTGCAAGGGCTGGTAAGATGCACCCCCTGGTGCTCGCGGCTGCCCGATTGAGCGGCGTTGATAGAATATTTAAAATCGGAGGAGCTCAGGCGGTTGCTGCGTTGGCCTACGGTACCGAGTCGGTTCCTCGAGTGGATAAGATCGTCGGTCCCGGCAATGTATATGTGGCCACGGCAAAAATGATGGTGTATGGAAAAGTTGGTATCGATATGATTGCCGGTCCCAGTGAAATTTTAATCATTTCCGATGGAACCGTGAGTCCCGACCTGGTGGCGGCAGATCTTCTTTCACAGGCCGAACATGACATGATGGCAAGCGCCCTCCTGGTGACGCCATCTGTCGAATTTGCCCGTAATGTGGCAGCGGAGGTTCAATCGCAGCTTGTCGGTTTGGCGAGAAATTCTATCGCACAAGCGGCAATAGATTATTATGGTGCCGTTATAGTGACGAGGGACATGGATGAAGCTGTTGATATAGCCAATGGATTTGCCCCGGAACATCTTGAGCTCATGGTCGAGAAACCCCATGAACTGATTCAGAGAATAAAAAATGCCGGGGCTGTTTTTCTCGGATCGAGCACACCCGAGGCCGTGGGTGACTATATGGCCGGACCGAATCATATCCTGCCGACGGGAGGAACTGCCCGTTTTTCTTCTCCGCTGGGCGTGTATGATTTTATCAAGCGAACAAGTATCATTTCGTTCTCACCGGAAGCACTGAGAAAATATGGAGATGGCATAGCACGATTTGCCGAAATGGAAGGTCTTGAAGCTCATGGCCGGTCGGTTCTCATCAGGAAGACAGAAAGCGCAGATGCCCATAAAAAAACTTGACAAATCGATGGTATTCGTGAATTGTATACGCCGTACATAGCGCTGGGTATGGTGATCAAGAAGCGGGCGTAATTCAGAGGTAGAATGTCAGCTTCCCAAGCTGAAAGTCGTGGGTTCAATTCCCATCGCCCGCTCCATATTTTTCTTGAAATACCCCTTTTTGTATGTTATCGTTACGAAAATTTAGCTCTCATGTATTGAGTGGGCACTGCCCACTTTTTTATTTTGCGGTA
>CAZCGI010000164.1:0-4875 GCA_964498145.1 uncultured Syntrophaceae bacterium | reverse complement strand
TCGGCACATTGCCACGCAATTTTTAGGCCGAAGGCTTTGTTGTTCGATCTGCGCCTTGAGGAAGACTCTATAAGAGGAGGGGAGAAAATCTGGAAATGACAGCTGAGAGGGTGTGGAGACTCCTGTTTTTGAAAAGCTCGCAAAGATCATTACGGCAGATATATGTGCGGTAAACAAAAAGGAGAGGATTGTTTATGATTGAGGTTACCAGCGACGGCATGAAACGTTAACCGTCGCTGCAAGGTATAGTATCCGAGGTATGCTGAATGTAATCGATATTACGAAAACATTTTCGAAAATGCCCGTTTCTTCCTTGTTTTCCAGTTTCCCTGATGATAGGCATAACTTGTCAGAAGGGGCAGGGCCATCGTTGCTTCGGCATAAATCATCTGCTCGTAGACTGTGTCCACCTTTCCCCACGAACTCGCTTCCTTGAGGGTTGAACTCGAGCATGCACCGTCTCGAACATCCGCCACGGTAATCTGGACGGCATATTTATGCATGGGAACGTCTTTGCCGAGGATTTCCGAACAGATAACCGTATCCTGAATGAAGTTTTTCGGAACACCACCGCCGATCATCAGGAGTCCTGTCGTTTCGGCATTCATCTTGATTTGGGTCAGTTCCAGAAAATCTTTTACCGAATCGATTGAGACATGGTTGTCCGGATTGTTGTGCTGATGAAGAACCAGGCCGAACCCGGCGCTGCTGTCGGAGAATGCAGGACAGAATATGGGAACGTCATGTTCGTATGCAGCCTGCACGAGAGAATCTTTTTTCTTTCCGCGGGTAGTCAGATACTTTCCCATTTCTTTAATGAATTCCCGTGACGAATAGGGACGCCGTTCCAGCGAATCGGCAATATCGCCAACGGATTTATCGCATACCTGAAGCTGCTCTTCATCGATAAAGGTATCGTAAATTCGATCTATATAGAGATTTCGCAGGTGCGTATCGTCAACATAGGACGTGCCCTGATAGTGCTTGAATCCAAGAGCTTCAAAAAAATCCATATCAACAATGGTGGCACCCGTGGCGACAATTGCATCGACCATATTGTGTTTTACCAGGTCGACATAGATCTGCATGCAGCCGGCGGCACTGGTGCTGCCGGCTATGGTCAGAATCACGGCGCACTCCTTATCGGAGAGCATTCTGTCGTAGATATCGGAGGCAACGGCAAGCTCCCGCGCTGAAAAAGACATGCCTTTCATCGAGTTAATGATGTCAACGGAATTAATCTTTTTAATGTCGATATGTTTTACTTCATGTTTAAGGTAATCTTTTTTCTGCATTGTTTGGTGTCTCTCTATCCTTGATATTGAATTACGATAATGCTGTCTTAATATCCTAAAAATATGAATAAAACAAGATCCTGATTTTTGCTGTCAACCGATTTGCTTCTTTGCTTTTACGAATTCTTCATGAAAATTTGATATCCCGCCACGATTGAGCCGGGAATAAGATCGAGCGCTCCCGATGCTTCGGCTACCGGGGTGAATCCACAGTACCGGCAGCGGACCTCTCCCCGATTTTTGACGTAACACCCCGTTGTTATCGAACCATCCGGATCCACATTGATAAGGATATCGTCATGGCAGGTCCATGAATTGTCAATCATGGCTTTCAGGCGGCCGGGAGAATTGAGGATAGGGTATCCATTTCGTTTTAAGTTCAAGATGTTTTGTATTGCTGATCGGCGTTCCCGCTCCGAGAGAGCGAGCAGGGCTTCGCCCTGTCCGTATGGATAGAAAAACTGAACCGTTATTCCTCTGACTGCGGGAACGCTTCGCAGTCGATTGACCAGTGGTTCCAGGTCTCGCCAGTTTTCCCTGTTGACTGTATAGTGTATCAGGATATTCCGATGGTCCGTAGCCGCAAGGTTGTTCCACACCCGGTCGAATGATCTACTTCGCAGTCGATCATGAAGTTCCTTTGACCCGTCAAGACTCACCCAAAGCACATCCACGGGTGAGGTAAGGGGGTAGGTGCCGTTGGTGGTAACGGCGACGCGAAAGAAGAGATTTTTAGCATATTCGACGAGGTCATTGAAGGTGTGCTCTCCGTCGTTCCACAGAAAAGGCTCTCCCCCTTCGAAGACGACGATACGGGTACCTCTTTCGTGCAATTCCCTGAGCGTTCGGATTGCTGTATCCCAGCTCATATGAGAGTCTTCGCCGGCGGCTTTCATATGGAAGGGACATCCGATGCATCGGAGATTACATCGGTACGTCAATTTAAAACTGGCCAAGAGCGGAATGGTTCGTCCGAGAAGCTTTCGTCGAAAAAAGAAATCGACCAGACTGGCGATTCCATAAAACTGCCTGTTCCCGTTTATCGGGACGACATGATTTTTCTCTGAATTGTTCTTGCCGGTCATGGGGCTCCTTTACCACAACACATGGCAGGAGCCAAGCGAAACCAGACTAAATTCGCATGCCGATTTCGAATCCTTCTGCAATTGCCTCCAAGGCTTTCCGCGGTTTACAGGCATCTCCGATAACATGAATTTCCGGTGTAACGGGTTTCAACTCCTCCACGAGTGAATCGTTTGAGCGGGCACCCAAGGCAAAAACAATGGCATCGAATCCGTTCAGATGCTGTTCTTTATCTTCCCGCAGAACGACGATTTCATTGTTGGCAACAGCTTGAACCTTCGTGTGACGGAGGATATTGACGTTTGCCTGTTTCAAAATGTTTCTTAAATAAAAGGATACGATTGCGCCCATATCGCTTCCGAGGGAACCTGTGGCTTCCAGGACGGTAATATCTTTTCCTTTGTTTACCAGGAAATGAGCGGTTTCAAGCCCGACAGCTCCTCCGCCAAGAACTGCGATCCGCCTGCCGTTGGGGATATTACCCCCGAGGACATCCCATGCCGTTGTCACTTCGATGGTTGCTCCCCTGATGAATGAGGGAATGATTGGTGATGCTCCGAGAGCATAGATTACCGCATGAGGTGAGAGTTCCGAGAGTGCATCGATGGTTGCTTCTTTGTTAAGCATGACTTGAACGCCCGCCTTGGTGATCTGACGTTCCATATACCTGATATATTCTACAAAAGATTCCCGACCGGGAGGGGCTCCTGCAAGTCTGAATTGACCACCCAGGGCAGGTTCCTTTTCCCAGAGTATGACGTCGTGTCCTCGCCTCGCCGCCGTCAGCGCCGCTGCAAGCCCCGCCGGCCCGCCGCCGAGAACGAGAATATTTCGGGGGGTATCTGTCCGATCGAGATTCGATTCCGACTCCCGGAGGACCCGGGGGTTGACGAGACAGGTGATCGGTTCCGTTATTCCCGCCATCATGCTGTTGTTAATCCTGTCGATACAGCCCTGATTGCATCCGGTACAAGCACATATATCTTTCCTGTTTGACGACATGGCCTTGATCGGCATTTCCGGATCGGCGATGAGTGCTCTTCCCATGGCAACGAGATCAGCCTTATTTGTTCTTATTACATCTTCCGCCAGATCGGGATCGACGATCCGTCCCACTGCAATGACCGGAATGGAGACAACTTTTCTGATGCCTTCGGCAAGATTGACAAAGCATCCCTGTTTTTCATACATAGGTGCAACGGTTGCTTTGTAAGATCCATAAACTCCTGCCGTCACGTGAAGTGCATCGGCACCGGCTTCCTGGAGAAAGGGAGCGATTTCCTGCATATCTTCCAGGGTGGCTCCATCCTTGATATAGTCGTGCCCGTTCATCCGGACTATGACCGGTAACAGTTCTCCGTACTCTTCTTTAATACCCCGAATGATTTCCGCGCAAAATCGGGATCGCCCGATAACATCACCGCCGTATCCATCCGACCGGTGATTGGATCGACGCGAAAAAAAGTTGCTGATGAGATATCCGTGACATCCATGGAGTTCCACCATGTCGAATCCCGCCTCGTGGGCCCGCCGCGCCGCCTCTATGAATGCATTGATAATGACCGTGATTTCATCAATGGACAGTTCTTTCGGAACATCTCGGCACACCGGACAGGCGATGGGAGAGGGCGCAACAGGCTGCTCACCCCAGAATTCGGTATCGATCTGCCGTCCCAGGTGGCTGAGTTGAACGGCGATTTTTGTTCCGTGGGCATGAACGGCATCGGTCAATCGCTTCAGCGACGGAATAAACCGATCGTCCGAAATGTTCAGATGAAACCGTGCAAATTTCCCCTCTGGTGGAACCAACACGGAAGCGGCTTCCGTGATGATCAGTCCTGTTTGCCCCTTCGCCCGCTCGACGAAATAATCAATTATCTGTTGTGATGCCGTTCCGTCGATTGTTGCGTTGGTGGCCATCGCCGGCATGACGATCCGATTCTTCATTGAAACAGTGCCGATGGTAATAGGTGAAAATAGGAGTTGATACAATGACATAGCTGTCTCCCGTCGAGTCGATTCGCTGTTCCCGGATTTGATTTTATCCGTTCTGCATCACCGGAGAGGGTATTGTGAGCGGCACGAAGGACATTATGCCATATCACACCGTGGCGTGAGTATTTTGCTCCAGTGTTCTGAATCCGAGAGTCGATATCGTGTTCATTCGTATGAATTTCCAAATCATCAGATATGAAGTTTCTATAAGCATGAACTGATGAAGTATCTCCGGCCACTTGTGCGCGGGGATCGGTTTTTTTGTTTGATTCGGCCAAAAGCTTGAATCAAATGTGTCGCAATAATCGTCCTGTTTTTTTATAGCTGATACAATATGTATATGATGACAATATGCCGGGCAATTCGTATCTCCTCCTCCGAATGAGAACGGATACAGACGGCAGCATTCCGGTCTCAGCGGGTATATGCCGCACTCGTTTGTTTCTTCATAAAAAAAGGGACAGGGTAATGCATCGGTGTGATATCGTACCTTGTACCGTTT
>CAZCGI010000163.1:0-4877 GCA_964498145.1 uncultured Syntrophaceae bacterium | reverse complement strand
CTCATACCAAATCAGGGCTCAACTTTTAAATCTTAATTTGGACAAGAGTGATATTGTATATAATTTAGAACAGGTACAATGTGGCCATGCCATTCGGACGCATACGATGATTGATGTACATACTCACAGTGAGTGCCTATTAGACCGTGATATTTATAACATATGGATTATTCTTAATAAATCAATAATCGAAGGAGAACGACGTGTCCTGGCACAGGTGATGCAATGTGCAATTCGGATGATCGTTTCAAAAAAGATTACACCGGATCCATCGCTAATTGGAAGAAAATATTAATAAAAATGCAGAACGGTACATGCGGGATCGGTTGCAGTGGAGGTGTGTGAATCTCGATGAAACTGGAAGAGATTAAAACACTCGCCGTTCGACAGTTTGCAAAAATAACAGGACTTGATGAGAATAGTGTCAGAAAAAGTATGGTTATTTGTTGTGTCGATGATAACTGTGAGTGGATCGAGTTTAATTATGCCGAACACTTTTTCCGTTACAACAAGAAAAGACACACGGTACCGGGACG
The DNA here is from genome assembly GCA_964498145.1 of uncultured Syntrophaceae bacterium. Classification (GTDB taxonomy): domain Bacteria; phylum Desulfobacterota; class Syntrophia; order Syntrophales; family UBA6807; genus DSDU01. The sequence continues at coordinate 4,341 of CAZCGI010000163.1, read as the reverse complement.
TTTCTGACCATGGATGACATGTCCCCCATGAATCGTCTATTGAGAGATTCAAGGGGACTGTTAACGTTCAAAAAGCACGAATAAGAAGGCATCGGATCGCACGGCACTGCTAACCGATCTGCACCGATTGAATTAAAATAATGAAATATATTGTCATATTTGATTGTATAGACCTCATCGTGAGAAACCCACTGTAATATCCTCTCGTTTTCCACTCGTTTCCGGAAATTCGAAATCCATCTGACAGTAAATAATCCGTAAAAGCATGTATCCAGCCCTCAGAGTAATCAAAGAGGAGGTTATTCCCACGTATTTGTGCAGATGGGCATTATTGAGGTGATGGAATAAAAAAACAGTAAATGAGAATAGCAATAATGGAAACCGAAAAATGCGTCGGCTGTCAGATGTGCATGTTTGCATGCTCAAGACGACATGACGGTGGAGGTCTGGCAAAGGCATGTATTGCTGTCAGATCGGTTGGCGGATTCGAAAGGGGATTTACCGTAGTCGTCTGTCGAGCCTGTGATGAAGTACCATGCGCCAGAGTATGTCCGACGAATGCATTGGAAGCACGATCCGACGGAGGCGTAATACTGAACCTGGAGGAGTGCATCGGATGCGGCTATTGCAGGGAAGCCTGTCTGATCGGGGCAATTCAGTGGGATGATGAAATTAATAAGCCGATGATATGCAGTCACTGCGGCTATTGTGTCACCTATTGCCCTCATGGAGTTTTAGGGATGGAGAAAAAGGAGAAACGGAAGACATGTTAAAACAAGATACACTTGCCAATATACTTTACATAGATTTATCTTCCAGAACGTTTACCACAAAAAACAGACCGGAGCTGTTCGAACGCTATATAGGCGGAGCGGGCGTCGCGACACAGCTTCTTCATGAAGAATGTCCCCGGGACTGCGATCCTCTTGAACCGGAGAATCCAATCATCTTTGCCGTCGGCCCGCTCACGGCGCTCTATCCTTTGGCATCAAAGACTGTTGCCATGTTCAAATCTCCCCATACCGGCAACCTGGGTGAGAGCCATTGCGGCGGCAGAAGTGCTGTAGCACTCCGTCTCGCCGGCTATGGTGCTGTCGTTATCAAAGGGGCCAGTACAATGCCTGTTTATCTGTCAATTGATAAGAACCGGGTATGTTTTCGGGATGCTTCTTCATTGTGGGGAATGAGCAACTTTTCATCAGGCCGAATTATCAGGGAAAACGAATCCGGGGCAGGGTTGCGGACAATCATGCGTATCGGCAGGGCAGGTGAGGAACGTGTTTCATATGCATCGGTGACAACAGAGACCTATCGGCATTTCGGTCGGCTGGGACTTGGAGCTGTCTTTGGAAGTAAAAAATTAAAAGCGGTGGTTATTTCCGGAAAATCGTCTCTTCCCGTGGTCGATGAAAAGCTCTACCGCACGTCATACAAGAAGATTTATGAAATGGCGGTGAACTCTCCGGTGATGAAAAAGTATCACGATCTGGGGACGGCCGGAAATATTCTGCCGTTGAATAAATTCGGCGGACTTCCAGTGAAAAACCTGAAGGCCGGTAGTGCTGACGATGTGGTTGGGATTTCAGGAGAAACATTTGCTCGGCACTATCTTGGAAGGCGTCTGGCCTGTTCGCACTGCCCGGTGGGGTGTATCCATATTGCCGCCTTCAGAGAACCCTATGAAGATAGGGCATACTTTTATAGAACTTCCATGATCTCCTATGATTACGAACCCCTGTATGCACTGGGAACCATGCTGGGACTGACAGATGCTGAAGCATTCCTGAGGTTGATGGACTGTGTTGAGTCGTGGGGGATGGATGCAATGAGTACCGGCGTTGTCCTTGCCTGGGCAACGGAAGCGCAGGAACGCGGGCTTATCTCTGAAAAGGAAACCAGCGGAGTCGTCTTTCAATGGGGTGATCCCGATCCATACATAAAAGCGTGCCGCTTGATAGTTCATCAACCGAACGAATTTTACGGCGCCCTTGCAAAGGGTGTCGAGAATGCAGCTGCTCTTTACGGTGGCGAAGACTTTGCTCTGGCCTTTGGAAAAAATGAGATGCCCGGTTACCACACGGGTGTGGGCGCACATGTAGGCTATTTAATCGGTTTGCGGCACAGTCATCTCGATAATGCCGGTTATAGCGCCGATCAGAATGGTTTTGCCAAGGAGCGGCCTGATCCCGAGAAGCTGATCGATGGATTACTGAAAGAAGAACAATGGAGACAGATATTATCGTCATTGGTCGTTTGCTTTTTCGCTCGGGGAATCTACACACCGGAAACCGTGTCGGAACTGCTTCATACGGCAGGTTTTGACATCAACCCCGAAGATTTCAATCGAATCGGTCGGGCCATATACCATGAAAAATATCTGTTTAAAACGAGAGAGGGCTTTTCACTGGATACACTTCGGCTCCCGAAACGAATCTTTGAGACACCGACTCCGGGAGAAGCTCTGAAAGAAGAATACATCCGAAGCGCCCTGCGGCATCTGGAAGCCATTCTATGATCTGGAAGCTTATTGAATAGCAGGCGGCGGACGAAAAAATCGAATAACAAAGTGTAGGGGAAAAATATACATGACCAATGATCTGACAGATTATTTCAGAATAAAGAGTTACTGTCCCGCGCGCGGTGAGCATGAACTGGTGGTAATGCAATGGCCCGTTGTCATCTGTAAACACTGTCACTCAGAATTTATGCTTCTGACCCGTGAGATGGCTGATTCCTTCTTTGAAGTCAAATTCTATGAAGAAAGATTAAACAGTTAGCAAAAAAACACGCGCAAATACGCACGAAAAAGCAATTAGCTCAGTGAAAGGCATAGGGGAATCAATGTAACCGTCCGTCAGCCCTTCTTGTCCGTATATCTTCGGATGAGCCAGTCCGCCGGCAGCTGAAAGCTTTATCTTCTGACTCCCGACTCCCGACTTCTGTCTCCTGTTTTTTAACTATGTTCCTGTGTCTTGTGAAAGATAACGTCGGGCCAGGCTTCCATGCACCGCTCCAGACGCCACTCGCTCGAGGCAAGAAACGTGGGGCGTCCCTCGGCGTCGTAGGCGAGAGATGTCCTGTTATCTGCTTCGAACTCTTTCATCCGCTTTGTATCATTACAGGTGACCCACCGGGCGACACTGTATGGTGCCTGCTCATAGATAGTATCGGCGCCATATTCCGATCGCAACCGCTCAGCGGTAACATCAAACTGAAGAATTCCCACCGCTCCCAGAATGAAATCGCTTTTGCCCAGCGGTCGGAAAAACTGGACTGCTCCCTCTTCGGATAACTGAACGAGACCCTTCTGGAGTTGTTTCATCTTCATGGGGTTCTTCAGGCGTATACGGCGAAAGTTTTCCGGGGCGAAATTGGGAATGCCGGTGAACTTCAACGGCTCAGACTCAGTAAAGGTGTCTCCGATCTTGATGGTACCGTGGTTGTGAATGCCGATGACATCTCCAGGGTATGCCTCTTCAATGTTAGTGCGGTCTTGAGACATGAAGATGGTGGCATTTGCAATGGTGATTTCCTTACCGATCCGGTGATGGATGACCTTCATCCCCCGCCGGAACGTACCCGAGCAGACCCTGAGGAAAGCGATGCGATCGCGGTGAGCAGGGTCCATGTTTGCCTGTATTTTAAAGACGAATCCGGAAAATGCCTCTTCATAGGGCGACACCTCTCTGGTCAGGGTTGAACGGATGGCAGGAGCCGGTGCCATTTCCACGAAGGCATCGAGCAGTTCTTTCACTCCGAAATTGTTGATGGCGCTGCCAAAGAAGACAGGGGTCTGGTTGCCCTTCAGATAATGATCCAGTTCGAAGGGATTGGCGGCTCCTTCGAGCAACTCGATGTTTTCACGGAGTTCTCCGGCCTGACTTCCCAGGAGCTGATCAAGATGTGGATCGGTGAGATCATGAATTGTGACACCCTCGCGGGGCTGGGTATTCTCTCCCGGTTTGAAAAGGTGCAGTTCGTGACGGTAGAGATTATAGACACCCTTAAATAACTTGCCCATCCCGATGGGCCATGACAGGGGGACGCACTCGATCTGGAGATTTTCTTCGATGTCGGAAAGCAGTTCCAGCGGTGGAAGACCGTCTCGGTCAAGCTTGTTGATGAAGGTGATAATGGGCGTATTCCGCATGCGGCACACTTCCATAAGCTTCTTCGTCTGCGGTTCGACGCCTTTCGCACTGTCGATTACCATGAGGGCGCTGTCAACCGCGGTGAGTACACGGTAGGTGTCTTCAGAGAAATCCTTGTGCCCCGGTGTATCCAGCAGATTGATTTCATAGTCACGGTAATTGAACTTCATAACCGACGTAGTAACTGAGA
>CAZCGI010000162.1:0-4890 GCA_964498145.1 uncultured Syntrophaceae bacterium | reverse complement strand
GGTCTCGCCCCGGTTTTGCCAGTTCGTCCATAATATCCATCAGGGTCGGCATCCCCACCGTCTCAGACACATAGCTCTCCAGCTTGATCCGCTTTCTCAGTTCTTCATCGTTCATGAGGTCCGAAACGGTACAGCCGAGAGCATGGGCCATCGTTTCGACAACCGGGTAGCTTTCAGGATGAACCGCTGAGGCATCGAGGGGATCATCTCCATCACTGATTCTCAGGAAACCCGCTGCCTGCACAAATGTTTTCGGCCCCATGCCGGAAACCTTCAGCAATTCACGGCGTGACTGGAAGGCTCCGTTTTCATTTCTATAAACGATGACGTTGCCGGCCAGTCGCTCCGACAGGCCGGATACATATTTCAACAGTTCCTTACTTGCCGTATTGATCTCCACGCCGACGGCGTTGACACAACTCATGACGACATCATCGAGCGACGTCTTCAATTCCTTCTGATCAACGTCATGCTGATATTGGCCGACGCCGATGGATTTCGGATCGATTTTGACCAGTTCCGCCAAGGGATCCATAAGACGCCTCCCGATCGATACGGCTCCACGAACCGTGACGTCATAATCGGGAAATTCCTCCCGGGCAACGTCCGATGCGGAGTAAACGGAAGCGCCGCTTTCATTGACCACAATGACCGGAATGGAACTCCCGAAATCGATACCCTTACAGAAGGCCTCCGTCTCACGCCCTCCCGTACCGTTGCCCACGGCAATCGCCTCCATATGAAATGTTTCAACCAGCCGTTTCACTATCTCCGCCGATTCTTTGGTTCGGTTATGCGGTTCGATGGGATAGATCGTCTTGTTTCCCAGGAGCTTTCCCTGACGATCGAGACAGACGACCTTGCAGCCGGTGCGAAAGCCTGGATCTATGGCGAGTACCGCATTCTGGCCGAGAGGCGATGCGAGAAGGAGTTCCCGCAGATTTTCCGCAAAGACTTTGATGGCCTCCTCATCGGCCCGTTTCTTACAGTCGAGGCGGATTTCCGTTTCCATCGACGACGAAAGCAGTCGTTTATAACTGTCCCTGACGGCCAGACGCACCTGTTCCGCTGCAGGGGTGTCGTTTTTCACGAAACGGCGTTCCAGCAATCCGATGGCGTCTTCCTCGTCAGGCAGAATATGGAAAGTTAGATACCCTTCGTCGGCACCGCGGCGGATCGCCAGAACCCGATGGGACGGCGCAGTGGCGGCACGCTCTTCCCATTCATAGTAATCACGGTATTTTATCCCGCTTTCCTCCTGGTCTTTGACAACTTTTGAGCGGATCATCGCACGTGCCGCAAACAGGTCCCGGAGTTCCGCCCGGGCATCTCCATCTTCATTGATCCACTCGGCAATTATATCGCGGGCACCTGCAAGGGCGTCTTCATGGGTTTCAACACCCTTTTCGGGATCTATAAAGGAAGCTGCCGCCTCCGTAAGATCCCGATCGGTCTGTACGAAAATTTCTATTGCCAGCGGCTCGAGACCTTTTTCTTTCGCGATCATGCCGCGGGTCCGCCGCTTCGGGCGGTAGGGCAGATAGATGTCTTCGAGAACGGCAAGTGTTTCGGCCGCCAGAACCTTCGCTTCTAATTCATCGGTGAGCTTTCCCTGCTCTTCAAGCGATTTCAGAACCGCTTCTCGTCTCTTATCAAGAACTCTGAGCAGTTCCAGACGGTCCCGGATGTCGATGATGTTTACTTCATCCAACCCGCCTGTCATCTCTTTTCGATATCGTGCGATAAACGGCACCGTAGCGTCATCATCAAGCAGCTCCACCGTGGCCTGGACCTGATGTTCCCGCAATTTCAATTCATCTGCAATTTTCGTGATGTGATGTACGCTCATCTACCTTTCAATTCCCCTTCAGCATTTTGGTAAAGATTGCTCAGGACACTCGCCTGAAGCAACGAGTGATAGCACTTTCTCCTCCAGAATGGAAGTAACAAGTTGGACATCGACACTTCCTTATATATGGGGGATCTACATGAAATCCTCACTATTGCCACAACCATATTCCCGAAAATCAACGGAGTGAGGGTGAAACATGTGAAAAAACCCGACACAACAGTCCGTGGCATCCAGTCCGGACAGTGCGATTCGGTTGTTCTCTGGGCAGGGAAGTCGTGTTACCTGAATGGTGCAACGTATCGATACATGACCCAGTAATGGGAAAGGCTTCCAAGCATGACAAACACATGAAATATTTCATGGAACCCGAAAAATCGGGGGCAGGGATTCGGTTTTTTGACAGCATAAATAACTGCCCCGACTGTATAAAAAAGACCACCTGTCAGAATCCACAGGAACCCATCGATATGAAGGGCTTTCACTAGCGGCCACACGCCGACGATGGCAACCCATCCCATCAGGATATATACCGACGTGGAAAACCATCGTGGCGCCTGAAACCAGAAAATTTTGAGAAATATACCAAGTATCGCCAATCCCCAGATAGCTCCGAAGATACTCCACCCCCACGGCCCTCGCAAGGGTATCAGACAGATGGGTGTATACGTGGCAGCAATAAGAATGAAAATCATCATATGATCGACCCGCCGCATGCGCTGGATCCCCTTCTCGGAAAAGGGCAGCCAGTGATAAAGAGTACTCGATGTATACAATAGTATCAGCCCGGCACCGAAGACTGAGAATGTCACGAGATGCCATGGTTTTACTGGATCGATCGATTTGCAAATAAGCAGTATCAGGCCAATGACTGACAGTATTGCTCCGATAAAATGAGTCAGCCCGTTAACGGGATCACGCAATGTTTTAATCATAACGAATGAACCTGTCCTCTTTTTGTTGTTTTGTTCATAGTCAGATCATAGGGAAACGTCATAGTTAATGCAAGGGGATAATGCACGGCACCATCCTCCCTGTTATCCCTGCTTGACAGACAGTGTTGCAGAATCATATAAGGAACTTTCAAGCGGATTTTTTTAATAGAATTGGGAGAAGAACCGTATCTCAGAGCACGTCGGAATGGAGGATCAAAATGGCAACCTGTAATATTTGCGGTATACCGAGCAAGGCATGTCCCATTTATGATGAAAAGATCAATATATGCGGAGAATGTTCACTCAAGGTAACCATTCTGCGAGACGGACTTATCACGTCTCTCGAACTTATGGAAGATATCTTCACCTATTGCCCGAATCCCCGTGATCTGCGGCGTGTTTTTTCTTTCATCGGCAATCATATCGCCATGCTTTTCGATGGAATCGCTTCTGAAAGAACGGGGCACACAATCTGGAATATTATTACTGGCACATATGCGAAGACATCTGATCGTTTCTTATCGGACGATTTTTTTGAACATCGGGAATACCTCGGTCTGATCAGGCAAAATATTATAAATGATCAGTACCTTCTAAATCTTTTAAGACATGGGTCATTCAAATTTGCCCAACAAGACCGGGAAGATCCGTCCCAACAAATTCCCCTGCAAACCATCACGACGGAAGGGACGGGTATGTGGAATCTCGGCGAACAGCTAATTCTGGAATCATTGAATGACGTATCGGAATCGGATGAAGAAGATCAGCTCTATTGATATTGTCGATGACCGACTAAAAAAATTGCGGGAAACCTTCACGAAATCGAATTGATATAACGTCCAGAGGCACAAATGATGGAAATTGAAATTCCCGGAAATAAAACAATGCACCTCGTCCATCTTGTTCTTGATTACAATGGAACAATTGCCTGCGACGGGAAATTGATTACGGGAGTCAAAGAAAAGCTCCGATCACTCGCTCACGATTTTCACATTCACGTGCTGACGGCAGACACTTTCGGCACGGTAAAAGAAGAGCTATACGGCGTGCCCTGCACCGTTTCATTAATTTCAGCAGGAAACGAAGACACGGGGAAAGGGGAATACGTCACAAAACTCGGCAGCGAACATACGGTCTGCATAGGAAACGGCAGAAACGATCGTCTGATGCTCAAAGAAGCGGCCCTCGGTATTGCCGTCATACAGGCGGAAGGAGCCGCAATCGATGCAGTCATGGCTGCCGATATCGTCATGAAGGATATTCTGGACGCCCTGAATCTCCTCACCGTGCCCCGGCGACTCATAGCAACGCTCCGCTCATAAGGGGGCTTGTGATCATGAACTTCACCTAAAACGAATACAAAATATCAAAAATCTAATTTCTCGGCGTTAAAATTCCGATTATCTGTTTAGAGCCGTTATGTGCAACGGTACAGGTTCAGAACAGAGATAATACTTTGAAAAAATATTGCAGCAAAAACTGTCACGAACGACCTGATGGAGTGAACAGATGAATTATAATATGAAACGGTGGATTGTTTTTTTTCTTCTCGTACTGTCCGTCCTGGTTGCCTCATGCAGCCTTCGTCCTTGTATTGAAAGGACGGTAACAGTTGACATTACCATACTTCACGTTAACGACACGCACGGACATATCCTGCCGTACATTAATAAATCCATCAATCCAAACGTCCCTGTGAGAGATGCAGCCTGTCTGGCCGCAATGATCAACCATGAACGGAAACAGAATCCCGACGGTACCATACTCCTGTCGGGAGGGGACATGTCCCAGGGAACCCCGATTTCCAATATATTTCACGGAAAGCCGATCATCGAAATTATGAATGATCTCCATTTCGATGCAATGGTCATCGGCAATCATGAATTTGACTGGACCCTGAACGTTTTGGAACAGATGATCGAATGGGCCGATTTCCCCATCCTGTCAGGTAACGTGGTGACGGAAAAAGGAACGTATATCAAAGGTGCAAGACGCTATATCATTCTGAAACGAAAGGGTTTGAAGATCGCCGTTATCGGAATCACCACCGCTGAGACGGCCTATACAACAAAGCCCGACAACGTGAAAGGTCTCACATTCCTCGAC
>CAZCGI010000161.1:0-4894 GCA_964498145.1 uncultured Syntrophaceae bacterium | reverse complement strand
AACCCTGGACATCCACCGCGTCAGGATGGCGCTCTCCCCCTGAGCTACGTGCCTACATGCTTCCGCTGTTTTCTGAAACACCGAGACCGAATAACAATAAAAAGCGTTTCTGTCAAGGTTTTTTATTACTACTCCCCCGTGTTTAGTACACTTTGTCATATCCACCACATCCCGCCGCCCTCGCGATATTTCATTCTCGATTGTCTAAACATGATCGCTGTTGATAAGCTTTATTCCTCTGAATATATAATTGAAGCCCGAGGCTATTGTCAAGAGGGCAGTTACCCAGTAGAGGGTTATAATAGCAGCAGAATTAACATAATCAGGTAATTCCTTAAACACCAGAACGAAACAAACCGTCAGAAATTGAAACAATGTTGTAACCTTACTCACGAATGCCGGCCTGATTTCAAACGATATCGACATGATTGTGAGTACGGAAATGCCCAGCAGAATAATAAAATCCCTGCTGATAACAATCACCGCCAACCAGCTCGGAATCACTTGTAATACCGACAGTGTTACATAGGACGTAATGATAAGGGCCTTGTCCGCCAAGGGGTCAAGATGCGAGCCCAGTACTGTTTTCTGATTCAAAACACGAGCCAAAAACCCATCGAGACCATCGGTAATGCACGCGACCACAAAAAGAAGTAACGCTTTGGAAAAAGCGCCTTTTATCAAAAAAATGACAATGACCGGCACAAGAAGTATCCGGAGCAGTGTTAACAGGTTGGGAACATTCATGGCATCCTGTTGAAGATCCCCGCAAATCGTTGCAGGGAATCTCCGATTGTCATAGAAAAAGTTTTTCGTCTTCGCTCGCCCTGTTAAATGCCGTTTTGCAACTTTTCTCTGAAGGATTTAACCGAACTCACTAACCCTGATAGAAGCAGCGGGGAATGCGCTCGTTGTTCAATTCAATACTGAAGGGGTACCGCGTCCCTTTCTTTATTCCAGTCAACCCAAGAATCTTTGTCTTCCTCTTCCGTGAATGTCCTCGGCTTTTCAGCAACACCGTCCGCCCCGATTCTGATCTGCTGCATTGACGAAACAATGTAAACCCACTCTTCCATGGACACTTTTCGTGGCCCCGGTATCGGCTTCGGACCTTCTACCTTTTGCGGAGTTGTATAAATCGGTGAGGGAAGACCTTTCTCAGTCTGAGGCTCGCCACCGCCGGATACGGCGACTTTACCATCATAAACTCTGACAAGCGCCGATTGATCATTATATATATTCATTCGATAAACCGTGCCTCTGACTCCGGCAACGGCATTTTCACTTGATAATTCGAAGTTGGATTTGACACCCAGCGTTTTGCTGACATTTGCCCATGCCTTACCCATGACAACATGTACTTTGACATTTCTTTCTTCCGCCTCATCGCTTACATCAATATTCATGATTCGGAATCGTGTATTATCGGCAAATCGCAGTCTTGAAGAATCGGGAAGAATCAGTTCCATTCTTGAATGAGGGCCTGTCCTTACCTGATCTCCGCTTTTCAGCATGGCATTCGGTTCCAGAGGAGTCCATGCCGTTTCTCCCGCCGGCATAAGCTCGGCGCTACCGTCGATCAGAGCAACCCGGGCATCACCTTTGCTAATCGTCACAGTCACAGGCCGTTTCGCCAAAGCATTGCCGACAATGGCAACGACGAAAATCAGTATCAGGGTACATATCGTTCTTTTATTCATACGCATCCGCTCCTCTTCGCTCAATCACCATAATCCCAAGAAACTGTTTTCTTTCTTCGGAGGTCTCCCTGGATATTCGGGACCGTCGGGAAGTTTTTCCATAACTTTTTCAACAACCTCCTGCGCGGCCATTTCACAGCTCTGGCGAGATTTCATCTCGAGTCCTTTCCCGGTCAGATCGTAATCCCGTTTCACTACCCGGTGGGTTGTATTCCAGAGAGTTTCGCCAGTTTTCGTGCTCCTCAATTCGAAAGACGCGGCAACCGTTGTCGGTGCATAAATCATGACATAGGATGTTTTCCATTCCTCGAGGGTACAATACATGACGGCATCGACACCCAACGATTCACCTACGGTTTCAGGGGGTATGGTTTTGTCCTGAAATTCGGTTTGTCCACCGTAAATTTCATTCAATTTCTCATCAACGATCTCTACCGGTATTTTAGGATATCCTTTGAAATATAATTCTTCGATCAGAGCTTTTCTGAGCACCACTGCAGCCAGTGGGTCCTGGGTTTTATTATGTATAGGCATCAACGCGATCAGCCTGACCCCTTTTGTGTCATAGTCGGGAATAATCGACGGGGATACCGATGATCCGCATCCCCACAGCCATACGATCATTACAAGCACAATGACACCTCGAAGCTTTCTTAATAACATCTTCACTCCTGTGTGTGCTTTGAATTCACATTTGTCAGTTACAATTTTATTTTTAATGAGTGACCACATCATGTAATCACGCACCTAGAGAACTCAGTTATATCTTATTTAACCATATTCATTTCCAAAGTGTTCTGTCCCACTGCCGTTACGTCAAGAGAAAATCCTTCAAATTTCTTTACCGCCAGATTATCCGCGAGGGACAGGGCGCTACCCTGGAATTCGATATCCATCTGTGCCGTACCGGCTTCCATTTTGCGGATATAAACATTTTTCACGCCGCGAACTTCTTCTTTCATTGCGTTTTTTAATTTCATAAAATCAGCATAGCTTTTTATCTGCCGTACCGTCAGAGAAACAAGACCCGCCGAACTGACCTCGGACTGCCATTTTGCAATGATCTGTGTTTTCAAATTTTCTGCCAATTTTTCCGTGGCTTTTTTTATTGCTTCCGAACCACCCGTTATATCGTCAATGTGAACAGCGGCGGCATGCTCCGCTGCAGAAGCAATAACCATCCCGTTATCCGTCCTTATAGCCCGGGCCGTAATATTTGCCTGAAGAGATTTCATCGATGTTCCCGCAACATTTCCCGCAGCCTTGGCAAATGCTTTCCCAATAACAACCAGCTCAGCATCCACTTTTTTGCCAAGTTTCGCTGCCAGATTGTTATTTAGATCAGCACCCCTTCTTGTAATGGTTTTCAATTCTCCCTGGACAGCAGCACGATCTACAAAAGTAAAACCATCCTGTAAGAAATTCGACTGGAATACATTTTCTGCAATGGAAAGATCAACTGAGTCCCAGTAGTATGATGGATGTAACTGCCCGACATTTTGTTCTGCAATCAATACCATCAGCCTCGGCATACCCTTTCGGGCCATGAGTAATCCGAGGGCTCTAAGATCATCCTTGATGTTTCCCATTGAAACAGTGGCTCTAATGGTGACTCGGTAGAGACTGTCACTGAGATTTTCTTTTAATATCTTGTAATTCTGAATATATCCTTGGGATTTTGCATAAATACTGTCGCTAATGACTTCAAAATTTTTCACGATTGTTTCTGAAGAAATAACCGTTCCGACAGCCTGTTCGACAGCCTTTCGGAGGGAATCATTGATAGCATTATCGCGAGCCAATGCCAGGTCATTATTGATAACCACCCCTGCTCCATCCGCTTCTATAACTTTTGAGTTCGTCTCAGACTGTGCCACAACAACCATGGGCACCATGAGATGACACAAAATCACGATGCAGCAGGTAATATATGATAATCTCCTCAAAACGCACCTCCTTCCGTCCGAAAAACCCCAGATGTATTGCTCGAAATTTGACCAGATATTCATTTTCATTTTATTCACAATTCCGATTCATCCATTTCCTGCTTTAACTTGTCTATTTCCTCCCGAATAATCCTTTCGGCAATCTCAGGAAACATTTCCCTGGCTACTCGTTCAGTAATCTCCGATACTGTTTCAGTTACCTTATTATTGAGATCATCGGAAAGAATTGTTTCGTGCTGTGTCTCAATGACATCGGTCAGATCATAAATTGTATCATCCTCCCGTACCTGTTTTGTATTATTATTCATGTCCCTATTCTCCGTTGGGAATTCCAATCCAGAATCGTACTCAACTCCAAAGTTATCAAGATTTTTTTCCGATTCAGCATTCAGCGGCGAGTCATTTGTTGTTGTATCGCCCATAATACCCCCTGCGGTTGAATAACTCTCATATCACATCGTTATTGAACTACCACACCTTTTCAATCACTTCAAGGTTTTTGAAATCAATACATACGAAATAACCACGCAAAAAAGGGGGTAAAATCCTTTCGGACATTACCCCCTCTAAGATCACGATCGGTCTCTCTAAGTGCTAGTGATGTTCCTCCATTGCCAGCACGATGTAGATCATCGACAGCATGACAAAGACGAGCGTCTGGATGAAGCAGATCAAAAGCTTTAATGCAAATACCGGAATCGGAATGAGAAATGGAACCAGTAACAATACGACACCCAGCAGAATGTGCCCTCCTACCATGTTTCCAAAAAGTCGGACTGACAGCGTCAGGGGTCGGAAAAGGTGACTCAGTAACTCAATCGGAAGCATCAGTGGTGTCATCCACCAGATCGGCCCTAAAAACTGCTTGATATATTTGGCACCGTGTACCTTAACACCCATGATATGCGTTAGAATAAATACAATCAGCGCCATGGCGAGGTTCGTGTTAAGATTAGCCGTGGGGGAATCGAATCCGGGAATAAGGCCCAAGAGATTGGCGAACAGCACAAATAGGGTGATCGTCGCCATAAGCGGGAAGAAATTCATTCCCCTCTCACCCATATTCTCTGTCACAAGATTCCTGATTCCGTCGACAAGAACCTCCATGAAGTTCTGAAGTTTACCGGGATAGATTTCAAGCCGGCGGGTTGCCATAAATGACAGTACGATGAGTACGATCATAATAAACCACATATAGGTAACATGGGGCGGGAAATACGGATTATCTAAAAGTAACAGGGGATGCAT
>CAZCGI010000160.1:0-4895 GCA_964498145.1 uncultured Syntrophaceae bacterium | reverse complement strand
CATATGACAGGCACATCCTTCATAGGTATGTTCTATTTTGCCGATACGGATCAGATGAATCTGTCCGTTTCGACTCGAGCATACTCCCGGCACATGGTAATGGTGGAACTCTTTGGCCAACACCGAATGGAGAGGATCGTCATATTCCTTGTCCTTGGGTCCCAGCATCTGACGAACTGATTCCTTACCGCCTAAATACTCCATAACGGTTTGTTCAGGTTCGGGCAGATCAAGCATTGCCGCAAGACCTGTATTCGATTCATCCGTATCAACAACCAAAACTTTGTGTCTTTCTCCCAGGGACTTCGATAGCATTGTGACAAGGGTACTTTTACCGCTTCCCCCTTTGCCGCATATCATAACCTTCGGCATTGATATCCTCATCGACCTCTTTAACTGTAATCGTCATATCGTTGCACGAGCATAGGCTGAGGTATTGCTTCATAACTCATCAAGGCTAACCCGTATCTTTCCCGATACTGGACATACTCAAGGTTCCGTAACGTACGCCCTTGACAGCCTTCAGTAAGTCGGCAACCTTCTCTATCTCTCGAGGCTTCCCCCTGACGGCCACGATCTCGAGGCAATTATCATGATCAAGATGAATATGTTGCGTCGAGATGATAACCTGCTGAAAGTCATGCTGGATATCGATAACTCGGTTCACCAGTTCCCGCTTATGATGATCGTAAACGAATGTTATGGCACCGGCGACTTCACCATCCTCAGCCCATTCTTTCCTGACCAGTTCCTGCCGAATCAAATCACGGAGTGCTTCCGAACGGTTCGTGTATCTTCTCTGCTGTATAATGCGATCAAACTTTTCGAGAAGCCCCTTCTCAAGAGATACTCCAAATCGCACCAAATCGGACATAATCTAAACCTGTCATATTTTTGAGCATACGTACCATAAAACAAACTTATGTCAAGAAATAAATAAGCTCAGGTGGAAAATGTTACCCTGTTTAAACTCACAATTCTGATGAATGCACACAAAAGTCACACGCAATATCCACGAACGTAGCATGAATGCAGTCTCACCGACGCCTTTTAATAGATGCATCAGTCTTCGATCTGCCGGTTAATTAATTCTTGATCACTTACTTGTTTCCTGTATAATCCTCGTCACATTATTCGCAGGATGCACGTATCCCGAGCGATATCCTGTTATCAGCCGAGAGGAAAGCGACAATTGATGCGTGATAAAAGGTGGAACAGTTGTAACATTTTTTTTGTTATGAGCATGGCAGGGGTCTTTCTGGTCGCGATCGAAATTGCACTGGAATTATTAAACGGCACCTTATGTATTACCGAAGGATGTAACATCGTCGTTCAGCAGACTCGTTTTGGAAGTATATCGATTCTATTGTCGGGACTCGCCATGTTTATTGCTCTGGCTGTTCTGTCGAAAATGAGCACTAAACAACGAAGACGTTCCGTCGACACGGCCATTTCCACACTTCTTAATGCGGCACTCGCCGCTGAGGGTTTTCTCGTAGGTTACCAGGCATTCAGACTGGAGGTGTTCTGTGCCCTCTGTCTTGCAGTCTTTGGCCTCTTTATCATTCTCGGGATCATCTGGATCTTGGCAGGCAATCGTGACGTCATGTATGGATTCGCCGGATTTTTTGCAGTCCTGATCTTTCTGTATTTGATTCAGCCGGCAGCTCAGAATAACACCTCAACGATACAGAAAACAACATTGCACGACAGCAGAATGACTCTCTTCGTCGATGAATCATGTGAATCATGCCGGGAAGTCGATACTATGTTCCAGGAACTGGAGATCACCGTCAAGAAGCTTGATGCTACACACTATGTCGCCTTGTTGGATTTTTTAGACATCGATAAAGTACCTGCTCTCATCATAAACAATGAAAGCCATAAAACGATCGTCATAGGAGGACCTGAAATCAGAGAATATATTGAAAATAATCTGGAAGACCTGAGCAGATAGATAGCCGAAAGCATTCACCGGTCACCCGGTTTTTGATTTGCGGATCCATATCGAAATTTTCAATCTTTATTTTTCCAGCACTCATGCATTGTGATCATCTGCCACAGGAATTCGTACATGGTACGTTCGGCATGTCCCCCTGTTTCCTTGACTTTTTCATTAAAAAGGTTAACGTTAGATATATATTTTGTATAAGGTGGTAATTTGATGTTACTTACAGGAACCATAGCGTCACGTCTTTACGATGAGTTACAACACAAAAGTGTAGACATCGGTGTCGAAGACATTCGGATCGGACTTGGCTACGTCGGGGTAAAACTCGGCAGTAAACGGCTTGGCCTCGCTGCTGTACTGAGACATGAGCTTTCACCGGGATGTACAACTATAAATAAGGCAGGCACCCTGAGAGGTCGTACGGCATCCGAACTCCTGACGTATCTCGTGGCGGGACGAAACCCCCTCGATAAAGCGATTGGCCTCGCCACCGCCAATGCATTGACTGAACACAATGACACACTGGGAGAGGACACCATCTCTTTACTGCATCTGACAGACCGCGACCACGTTGTCATGGTCGGTCTGTTCGGGCCTCTTGTGCAAAAGATACGTTCAACCGGCGCTGAACTTTCAATTATCGAAAGAGACCCGGCGAGAATGAAAATCGCCGATGAACAAGAAAAAAAATATATGTTGCAAAAATGCAGTGTTGCAATTATTACAGCAACCACTCTTATGACCGACACACTGGAAGAAATTCTCAATTCAATGGGAGAGCCACGGCGTGTGGTCCTTCTCGGTCCTTCGACACCACTGTGCAGCAACGTATTCGAGGATACCATCGTGACTCATCTGGGAGGATCTTCAGTGATTGACAGTGACAAGATTTTGCAGATTATTTCCGAAGGCGGCGGAACGCCGGCAATGCGTTCCTATTTAAAATTTGTAACTATTCCAACAGCAAATCGTAAGGAAAAGCAATGATTCCTATCGTATCCATTGTTGGCAAGTCTAATACGGGAAAGACAACGCTTGTTGAAAAGCTTATTCACGAGTTGAAGCAGCGAGGCTACCAGGTTGCCACAATCAAACACAATCGTCACGGATTCGATATCGATCATGAAGGAAAAGACAGCTGGCGGCACAAAATGGCCGGAGCTAGGATGACGGTCATTGCATCACCGGAGAAAGTAGCCGTCATCGAAGACATCGATCGTGACTATGAAATCGAAGAACTTGTTGAACACTACATCCATGATGTAGATATTGTTCTGGTTGAAGGCTTCAAGGGAAACATCAACCCCAAGATTGAAGTTTTTCGTAAAGAATTGAAGCGCGAATTGATGAGCATCAACGATGAATCACTTTTTGCTATCGCCAGCGATGCGCCCTTTCAAATCGGTGTTCCCTGTTTCGATATTAATGACTCCCGAGGTATTGCCGACTTAATAGAAGAAAAATTTTTACGAACAATGGAAAGGTAACGGGAAAGATTCATCCACACTTCGAGTTGGAACATAAAAAGGTACGTATATTGCCGTAAGATTGTAAATAATCTACAACAGTGGTCACAGTCGGGAGAAATATCAGGCTGATTATGAATGACGTTGATTACATGAGAATCATCAAATGGGTGCTTATTGTCCTGTTTGCCGGTTTCATCGGACAATTCGGAAAAAGTTTTGCCAAATACCTCATGGAGCGGGCACGACGAAAAAAAGCCGCAGAAATGGCTGCTTCAGCCGAAACGAAAAAACCGGAAGCATCATTGTCCGGAACCACTCCTCCCGCACAAACAGCAGACGCGGGAAACAGGAACGAAATCAGCACGGAAGCTGCAAAGGAAGAGGCAAAAAGGAAAAAAAAGGAACTGAAGGCCCTGGCAAAACTGCAGAAAAAAGAGGCAAAGGCGGCAAACAAAGACCAGGAGTAATCACCACACCGCAGGGCAGATTATCGTAAGTTCCCCCCAAGACCATGGAACCGGCATCACCCCGCAACGGCAGGTGTCGTCCACGGCTGCTCAAGGAGTAGTAACGATTGATGGATAATGACCGGTCACTCACAGGAAAAGATATCATCCTTGACTCGATTGCCGATGGAGTTTTTACGGTTGATCATAAATGGCGCATCACCTCATTTAATAAAGCCGCAGAAAACATAACGGGCGTCACGAAAAAAGAAGCCATCGGACAGTTTTGCAAGGACGTTCTGAAGGCGAGCATTTGCGAGAGCAATTGCGCTCTGAAACAGACAATGAAAACCGGTGAACCAATTGTAAATAAAACAATTCATATTATTAATGCAGAAGGAGAACGGGCACCCATCAGTGTCTCCACAGCTCTTTTGAAGGACAAGAAGGGAAACGTGATCGGTGGTGTCGAAACGTTCCGTGATATTAGTCTCGTGGAAAAGCTAAGGAAGGAAATCGAACGACAGTATACGTTTGAAGATATTATTTCAAAAAACCATCATATGCATGACATGTTCCGCATTCTCCCCGATGTGGCGGACAGTATGAGCACCGTTCTCATTGAAGGAGAAAGCGGCACCGGAAAAGAACTGATTGCCCGGGCTATCCGTAACCTCAGCCCCAGGAAACAAAAGCCTTTCATCATCGTCAACTGCGGTGCCCTGCCTGACACACTGCTCGAGTCGGAACTCTTCGGATATAAGGCAGGTGCCTTCACCGACGCCAGAAAAGACAAAGCAGGACGCTTCAAACTTGCCGACCGGGGGACCATTTTCCTTGATGAAATCGGTGATATATCACCGGCCCTCCAGGTTCGCCTGCTGCGCGTTCTTCAGGACAAGACATTTGAACCGCTGGGAGGGGTGGAAAGCATTAAAACCGATGTTCGCATTATTGCCGCAACCAACAAAAATCTGGAAAGTCTGGTCAAAAAAGGGACGTTCCGAGAAGCCGTGTATTATCTAATCG
>CAZCGI010000159.1:0-4901 GCA_964498145.1 uncultured Syntrophaceae bacterium | reverse complement strand
CCTGCTCATGGCCCCGGAAAATTCTGCAGGGCACCACCTCAAAGCCCTGGCAAAAATATCCCGTATGCTGAAAGAAGAGGATTTCAGAAAAAAGCTCATGAATACGGCAACACTTGACGATATATATCATGTAATAGAAAATAAAGACGCAGCATATATTTGATAAAATAAGGCATTCAAATAGCGCGCATGGATCCTCTTGCCGTCAAAGATCTGCTAACATATGGAAAAGAGAGACTGGATCTTTCCCTTATTGGAGGATATTCCGGAACCAAAAGGAAGATCGGCAGCCTGTCAGTTAAAATATTCGATATGGAATGGATTTCGGCAGGCGAGAGTGTCGGCAGGGGATCGATCATTATTATCACTCATGATGCATTAACCGGGTGTGCAACCGCTCCGCCGGTTATCATTAAGGATATTCTCCGCACACTTCAAGGTGCTGATCCCCCCCTCATTATCTGTTCACAGGCAGGAACCGTTCCCCCGTATCTGATTGAATTTTCAGATAAGGAATCCATTCCGCTGTGTGCATCAGGCCTCGACGTTTTTCCCCTTCAAAGCCGCCTCATAGGATTACTCAGAGAAAAGATCGATAATATTGTTATTATTAATGGTGTATTGGTTGAGGTACTTGGAATAGGAGTCGTTATTACAGGCGAAAGCGGGATCGGCAAAAGCGAATGCGGACTAGAGCTGGTAACCCGTGGGCATAAGTTGATTGCAGACGATATTATCGAGATCAGGAAAAGAAATGATGGTGTCCTTACCGGGTTAAGTATGGAGTTGACGAAGTTCTTTATGGAAATCAGAGGGCTTGGGATCATCAACGTCAAACGGATGTTCGGCGTAGCCGCCGTCAGTGATGAGACGACCATACACATCATGGTGGAGTTTATCCCGTGGAAGACAGGTGCTGAATTTGACAGAATTGAATCTGAGGAACAATATAGAACCATAATGGGAATCAAAATACCCCTCATCAGGGTTCCCGTCAGATCGGGTGGGAACATGGCAACAATCGTCGAGATCGTTGCCAGAAATGAAATCCTCAAGAGAGATGCGTACAGTGCGTCGAAGGATATGAAGGAACGGGTTTTCAGCCAGATACAAAAGGAGCGATCTCATCGATAAAAATATAATGGAAGAAACTCGAACTGTTATTGTTACCGGTCTTTCAGGGTCCGGGAAGAGTACGGCATTGCGGGCGCTGGAGGATATAGGATTCTTCTGTATCGATAATCTGCCGATACGGCTGCTGCCCTCATTACTGGAAATTCATACTGAGACAACACGAGAAGTTCAGAATATTGCTCTCGTCATGGATGTACGGGGAAAATACTTTCTTGAGCAGCACATGGAAATCATCCCCGATTTAAAGAAACGGGGCTACAACATAGAGATACTCTTCCTGGATGCCAGTGACGAATCACTGCTGCACAGGTTCAGTGAAACAAGAAGATCCCATCCTCTTTCGGGTTCGGGAACGATGCTGGAGAGCATCCGACTGGAACGGGAGAAAATGCTCGATCTTAAACAGATGGCCGATACTGTTGTAGACACGTCTCTCTACAATGTGCATGAATTGAAGGATCACATCCAGCAATACTATCTGCTTCCCACGACGGGGAAGAAACTCATCATCAATCTGATATCTTTCGGATATCGATACGGTATTCCTCCCGATGCCGATATTGTACTGGATGTCAGATTCCTTCCTAATCCCTATTTTGTCAGCAAATTGAGAGAGCATGACGGTAATGATGCTAAGGTGAGCGACTATGTTATGAAGGCGGATGAAACAAAAAGTTTCCTTCGAGAGTTGTTCCGGCTCGCTGCCTTCCTCACCCCCCTTTATGAAAAAGAAGGGAAAACATATCTCAATGTCGCCATTGGATGCACCGGAGGGAAACACCGGTCAGTTGTCATCGTTAACAAATTCGCAGAGCATTATAAGGACAAAAATTATCGGGTGAATGTCAGCCACCGGGACATAAAACGATAAGATGCTGTTGAAAGATGTCCCTCTGCCTTGACGTGTCGGGACCCTCATCCTTCGTCGCATGGGTAGCTCATGACAAGAGGCTTTCGGACCGAGGGAGCGTGTGGGGTGCAGTAAAAATTAAGGCAAGGAACTTCGAATTACCGTTTTTCGTTTGAACAGCCTCTAGTTGGGACTTCTTTAACGATTTGACAAAATCCTCTTCGTAATTCGTCAAAGTCATCGTACATTACATAAAACAGGACGATATATACATTCTAGGATTGCCCGATGGTCTAGAAGGTTACATTAACTTTTTTGTCCACATTGTCACGGATCCAGTGGGGATCCCACCATTCCTGTGGATCAACAAACTGATTCCCAACAATAATACCGAAATGGAGATGGTCGCCGCCGGCCCAACCTGATGTGCCCGTCCTGCCGATCGATGTCCCTTTAGTTACGGATTGTTGTTCTGCTACGTTAATTGTTCCCAGATGAGCGTATAGACTGAATAATCCGAGTCCGTGATCTATTATGATGCTGTTGCCGTAAATACCAAGGTTTCCGGCAAAAGCGATAGTTCCACTATTTGCTGCATGTACAGGGGCATTTCTCACAGAAGCGAGGTCCACACCGACATGGATGCTTTTACCGATCGGTTGCCCGTCGCAGATATATGTTCTCTTATCGCCGAACTTCGCCATGGTAGCTGCATTTTTCATTCTTATAAATGAGCCTTCCCAGAGTTGTCGGTCTGCCGATTTTTTGCATATGGACCTGATCTTTTCAAAATTTTCGGCTCTCATGCGTTCATTGATATATCGAAAGGCCTCGATTGGAGACTCGTGCTTTGACATGTTGTTGAATTGTTCCATTTCGGGAATCTTTCGTTCCAGAAAACGTTGACTGATATTCATCGTACGGCTTCTGAAACTTTTCTGTCTCATGGATACGGGAAGCGAACTTTTAGCGGTATTGCCAGCTTTGTCTTCCGCTGCAATGCCGATTGCACCATCCTTTATGCCGGAACTATCGAGCGGGAGGGCAAAATAGCAGACATAACCGGACTTGCCTGAGTATTTAATGGGATAGGACGGGAAAACATTATCACCGACATAAACATATGTTTTCCCGATTTCTTCGGGTATCGAGTAGACCGTAACGGCAGATCCGCCTGGATTTGCGTAGTGAACGGCATTCAACTGATTGATTCGGGGCGGTACGGTGTCTATCATAGTGGTCAAAGTTTTGGTTTCCACATTCTTCCTCAGGGAATAATCGGTGACCGAAATGTCAATTGTGGCCTCTCCATCATGTAGTTTAAGGTCCTTCGGGTGTATCAAGACGGGAATTGTCTGGTCGATTACGCCGCGATGAGGAACGCTGACCGTCTCCAACTGATACTTTTTTCCGTCCTGAGTGATGCTGACCGACACAAGGCGGATTCCGCTTTTCTTATCTGAACAACGTATCTCCAGCAACTTTTCTCTCCCGATTATTTCGGAAGTGCCGCTGACGGTAATCTCTGGTTTTTCTCCTTCGTAGTATGTAAAGAAAAAGAAAACACCGGCACTTATCACCATCAGAATCATAAACACAAGGAATGTGGTAACATATCTATTCATAGGGTACATCTCCACTCTTGGCATTAGAGTTCGACGAGTATACCGACTGAAAGTCTAAAATGCAAGGGGGGATCTTTTTTTGAGCGCAGCATGGCATTGTGCGGTAATCATGATTTTAATGCAGAGACTGTTATCCATGATGGCAGTTATGGGGTAACTCATCGGATTGATGTCTAATTAAATAAATGATCCTTACTGTGAAATTCGAGCTGATAGTATCCGGTCCTGTCTGCATTTCGGGGATCTCCGGAATTACAATTAGGGCATCATGAACAAAATTCGAGCCGGGCATATGACTGGCAGTGAGGGGAAAGGCTGCATCAAAAGCCCCTAAAACATTGACCAAGTGTATGAGAACTGTTATATCTCTGAAAACTTGAAACATAATTAATGATTACAGGGATGGTCGTTGAAAGAACTTGCCGGAATATTTATATCTTCATTTCTAATTGCTCTTTCAGGAGCCATGGTTCCCGGACCGGTCCTGTCGCTGACGATCACGGAAAGTGCGAAGAGAGGATTTTGGGCAGGGCCGTTGATAATCGCCGGTCATGCTATTTTGGAAGCTTTTCTCCTCTTCTTCCTTGTGGCTGGTTTCGCTGAATTTTTCAGTAATGGGATCTTCGTATACATTGTCGGCATGCTCGGCGGTTGTTATCTGATATGGATGTCCGCTATGATGGCTAAAGATATACGAAGGATTACCATCGATTTTCATGGCGGGAGAAACGTATGGGGAGGACCTGTTGTTGCCGGTATCATGACGAGTCTGGCAAATCCTTACTGGATTATATGGTGGGCGACAATCGGCCTTGGGTATGTTATCGTTTCAATGCGCTACGGTATTAAGGGTATTGTAATTTTTTTCACAGGGCACATTTTGGCGGATTTTTCATGGTATAGTGTGATATCATTTATAGTATCGAAAGGTAAGCAATTCCTCAATGACAGCCTGTACCGGGGGATCATAGGGATGTGTGCTCTTATGCTTTTGTTTTTCGGAGTGCTGTTCTGTCTGTGGGGAGTAAAAAATCTTATTGCGCCTATAATTTAAATAAGGGGTCAAGGCCAAACAGTCTGTTGAAAAAGTCCCAAGATGAGGCTGCTCAAAAATGTCCAGATGCAAGGCACGAGAAATCCTGCGGATTGAGTAGTATTTATGGTTACGTTGCTATGACGAAGAAGGACGTAATCCCGAAGAATCGGGATAGACGGGCGTTTTTCAACAGTCTCCAAATATTCGACCGAGAGGTTATTTTCTCATGCTGGAAGGTAAAAAGATCGTTCTTGGA
>CAZCGI010000158.1:3393-4911 GCA_964498145.1 uncultured Syntrophaceae bacterium | reverse complement strand
CGTTATATAGTCCTGCGCCCGCGCAACTGCTTCCACCACCGTCATCCATTGAGGAAGGCCCGTTGGAAGTGCCGCCGAGGTAGTACACCCCGTCCCATGGGTAGCGTTCGTCTCGTACCGTTCCGACGTGAACTCGAAAAATTCCTTCCCGTCATAGAGGATGTCCAGGGCTTCGCCGGTCATGTGCCCTCCCTTAACGAAGACGTATCGAGCCCCTTTGTTATGAATGATTTCAGCCGCTTTTTTCATATCCGCCACTGTTGCAATGTTCATCCCCGTTAATTCCTCCGCCTCGGGAACATTCGGCGTGATCACACATGCAAGCGGAACAAGCTCCTGAATGAGCGTCTGTTTTGCTTCCTCTCTGATCAACCGGGCGCCCCCCTTGGCAACCATGACAGGATCGACGACCAGTTTTTCGATTCCATATTCCCTGATCTTCGCCGCCACCCGTCTCATAATCTCGGAACTGGCGAGCATTCCCGTTTTGGCTGCGTCAACACCGATGTCCGAGACTACAGAATCAAACTGTTTATCCACAAACTCCACAGGAATTTCATGTATTCCCTGGACGCCAAGTGTATTCTGGGCAGTCAGGGCGGTAATAACGCTCATTCCGAAACCGCCCAGCGCGGTGATCGTCTTCAGATCCGCCTGGATCCCCGCTCCGCCGCCGGAATCAGAACCGGCTATCGTCAACACTCTTGTAACCGTCATACCTTACGCTTCCTTTCTGTAATACTTGATAACGAGCAGGTATCCCGTTGCAATCGAAATCGTTCCCCGGTCTCCGATCAAGGCGTTGCTGATGCCATAGGGCTTGCCGATCTCCATAATTGCATTGTGCAAAGGATACTCGAAACCGTCGAGGGTTATGCCTGTTACCCGGGATGATACCGGGAGGAGCGACACCGTCTGCCCGCTTCCTCCCTCAACAGTCACGCTCCCCACCACCAAGCAGATCTCACAGGTCTCATCAATAATCTTCGCAGACACCCCTCGCTTCGCTGCCGCGACCAGGAGCGATATATTCGCAAGCGTATGATCGATCCTGCCTCCAAGGGCTCCGAATATCAAAATTTCTTCGGGTTTGAGGTCCAGCGCATAATGGAGGGCAAGTTCCGTATCGGTTTCATCTTTCGCACTCGGATAGGTAAGGATGGTACTCCCCTTCGCGCCATACTCTTCAAGATCTCGTTCATCAACGGAATCCATATCACCGATAATGACCGACGGAACGACTTCCAGCGACCGGATGTACCGGGTGGCACCGTCGGCACATATAATAACGGGGTCACCCATCTCCACCAGTTTTTCCCTTATAAATTCCGGATTGTCGATTGTCCCTCCGGAAATAATAACAACTCTCTTCATAGGCCTCCAAAGAACAAACCCATCGCAGCTCATTCGGTCAACGATGAATCATTAATAAAAAAGGGCATACCCCTGTTGGGATATGCCCTTTGTGTAATACAGTGTTTTTCCCACTCCCTACGCTGGCATTACCCAGATCAGGTT
>CAZCGI010000158.1:0-3293 GCA_964498145.1 uncultured Syntrophaceae bacterium | reverse complement strand
TTGTGTAATACAGTGTTTTTCCCACTCCCTACGCTGGCATTACCCAGATCAGGTTCTGAGGGTATGATCTCAGCCGTGATCGGCACCCCTGGACTGCTATGCAGTTTAGATCTTTATATGTACTCCAATCATGATGGATAATCAAGGGGAAAATATGGACAAGATTCGACATCCATAGTCACACAAAAGGTTCCGTTTCTTTCGACCTCACTGTCTTCACAGGTTTGGAAAGCGAACTTTTCGTATGGGGCACCATTCATCCCATTAAAGCTACAGGAAATGAATCATGGCCGGGAGATTCCGAACACATCCAGCGTGTTTTGGTACGTAACTTTTTCTACTTCTTCGGAAGATACGCCTTTTATTTCGGCTATGCGAAGCGCCGTGTAGACCACATGGGCTGGCTCATTTCTCTCGCCCCGCTTTGGGGCGGGTGTAAGAAACGGGCAATCTGTTTCCACGAGAAGCCGGCTCAAGGGTACTTTCCTGACAACATCCTGAAGTTGCACATTTTTTCTGAACGTTATCGTACCGGGAATGGAAAGGTAAAACCCCATATCGAGACATTTTTTTGCCATTGTGTAATCACCGGAAAAGCAATGAATGATTCCTCGCTTGTTACCGTTCCACTGCTCCAGAATTCTCACCGTTTCGGCATGGGCCTCACGATCATGGATGACCACGGGGAGGTTTAATTCCTGGGCCAGATCAAGCTGCTCGCCGAAACGAGCGATCTGGATGTCACGGGGTGACAGATTACGGAAAAAGTCCAGACCGATTTCACCATAAGCAACGACTTTTTTATTCTTTGCCATTTCCTTTAGTGAATCATAGGTGGTGTTGTCTATTTCTTTCGCATGATGGGGATGAATACCGACAACACCAAATACTGATTTGTACTTATTAACAACTGAGATTACCCGCTTGCAGTCTCCTTCGTTGATTCCAACGGCAACGATAATATCGACACCCACATCCTTGGCTCGCGCAATGACCTGATCTCGATCACGATCAAAGGCCTTCATCTCGATATGGGAATGCGAATCAATGAGCATCTCCTTGCTCCACCTTTTTTTCCTTCTTCCGTTCCATCGAAACGGACACTTCTTCCGCATTCAAAGAAACATCAGGTAGATCCTGGAGGTATTTCTGTAACTCCTCCGCATTCATTTCGCCTTGCCTGATTTTCCGTTCAATAATTCTCTTGTCATGACTAATATCGTTAATTCTTGTTTTCTCCACCGAGAAATAGCCTCCTCTATCGGGAAATTTCAGGCGTTTGATACTCCAAAATCATCTTGGAGTCAATAAGCTGAATCAATAAAAAAACCTCCCGGCAGCATATTCGTGAGATAACGGGCAAATATCCGATTACGAAAGCAGCAAATTCTCACATTCGTATTGCTTCCCGACACGATCCATAGCCATCCCAACTGAACAGATTACCGTATCAACCGTAAATGGTGAGAGAGTGTGAAGGATGCTTACGCAGCATGGTGAGATGTAAACAGGCTGTTGAAAAAGTCAAAACATGAGGCTGTTCAAAAATGTCCAGATGCAAGGCACCTGAAATTCTTTGGAGTGAGACGTACTTATAGGTACGTCGCAGCGACGAATGATGACGGTAACGCCGCAGATGGGCGTTTTTCAACAGTCTCTAAAACATTACCATGCCGTCACTGCCTCAACCTCGGATCAAGAGAATCCCGAATCCCCTCGCCAAGGAGATTGAATCCAAGCACCGTGATGAGAATTGCAAGTCCCGGGAAGAGGGACAGCCACCAGGCAATATCGATATTGTCTTTACCTGCCGTCAGAATATTACCCCAGCTCGGTGTGGGTGGCTGTACTCCGATACCGAGAAAACTGAGTGCCGACTCGGTAAGAATGGCTCCGGCGACGCCGAGAGTCGCCGCCACAAGTATCGATGCCATGGCATTTGGAAGGATATGAACAAAGATAATTCTGAAATCGCTTGCCCCGATGGATCGAGCAGCCTGGACAAACTCACGCTCCCGAAGTGATACAAAATCAGCGCGAACAAGCCGTGTTATGCCCATCCACCCGGTGACGCCGATAACAATCATGATATTCCATATTGATGGTTCAAGAAAGGCGATCACCGCCAGAATGAGAAAAAAGGACGGAAAACACAGCATGATATCAACGAAACGCATGACAAGGGCATCGATCCATCGTCCGTAATAACCAGCAAGAGCGCCGAGAATCGCACCAATAACAACAGCAATACCCACGGCGACAAAGCCGACCTTCAATGATATGCGGGACCCCCAGATCATACGGCTTAATACATCCCGCCCGAGCTGATCCGTGCCGAATGGGTGGGCTGATGACGGCGATGTAAGTACTATTTGAAGATTAATCTCACCGGGATCATAGGGGCTGATCCATGGCGCAAGCATCGAAACGATAAAAAGGAACAAAACGACAATACTCCCTGCCACGGCAAGTTTGTTCCGGGTAAATCGATACCAGAAATCACTTTTAGCAAATAGTTTCATTGTCCTCTGGCACGTCGCAGATAAAGTATATCGTTCGTCAAAACCCCACTCATGATACCCGTATCCTCGGATCGGCAAGGGCATACGAGACATCGGCGATGAGGTTGCCGATGAGCGTCAATACGGCGCCGATAAATAAAATCCCCATAATCACCGGATAGTCACGGGACATGGTGGACATGTAAAACAGTTGTCCCATACCGGGAATGGCAAATATCGTCTCAAAAATGACGCTCCCTCCGATGAGCCCGGGAACGGAAAGCCCCAGGATTGTTATAACAGGCAGGAGGGCATTTCTCAGTGCATGTTTAAAGATAACCGTTCGTTCACTCAATCCCTTGGCCCGGGCCGTCGTGATATAATCCTGCCGAATGACCTCCAACATATTGGCTCGCATATATCTGGAAAATCCCGCGAGGCCTCCGAAAGCCGACAATAGAACGGGCAGGATCAAGTGCTTTCCCAGATCAATGATCGCAGCCGTCGGAGTCAGATACTCATAGTTGAGTGACCGAATCCCCGAAATGGGAAGCCATCCCAGGTAAATACCGAAGAGAATCATCAGCAGCAGCGCAAGCCAGAATGTCGGCATGGCAAAGCCGATAAAGACAAAGACCCCGGTAATCTTATCGAACCATGAATCCTGATGGACCGCCGACAGAACGCCAATCGGAATTGCCACCATAATGATGAGAATCATGGAAAGCACATTAATAATAATCGTAATGGGAAGCCGTTCAACGATCTTGTCGAGAACCGGCCGCCGGTCAG
>CAZCGI010000157.1:0-4949 GCA_964498145.1 uncultured Syntrophaceae bacterium | reverse complement strand
CGAAGAGGCATATGCCATGAGTGATCTCTATGTCATGCCGAGTGTTTCGGAACCGTTCGGTATTTCTGCACTTGAAGCGATAATGTATGATGTTCCCGTCATTGTGTCAAAGCGGTCCGGAGTGTGTGAAATCATGAGTAACTGTCCGAAAGTTGATTTCTGGAACACCGACGAACTGGCCGAAAAAATCATGACGATACTTGAAAACGATGACCTTCGCAATGAAATCGTGACGAAGTGCAAAGATGAACTGAAACATATCAACTGGAAGATAGCGGGCGAGAAAATAATACATGTGTACCGTGAATTAATGATGATATAATTGCCATGAACATGACGTGGAACCGGCACGGGCATTCCTGATGTCGGTTAAATCGGGTGAAGTTGAGAATACCGATAAGAGTTCTTTCTTCTAAACCATCCGATGCATAAGGGAGTCGAAGAAATGAAAAACAATGCCTACGAAGGACATTATCTGTTCGAAGTAAGTTGGGAAGTGTGTAACAAAGTTGGTGGAATCAATACGGTCCTGAAGACAAAAACCAGCCAGGCCGTCGATTATTTCAATGACAAGTACATTCTCATCGGTCCCGATGTGGGGAATAATCCGGAATTTGAGGAAACAGACGAAGAATTTTGGGCCGAGATCAAACGGCAGGCATTTGAACGAGGACTTGCCTGCCGTTGCGGACGATGGGCCGCAGATGGAAGACCACGAGTCGTGCTGGTTAACCATAATAATAAATATCAGACTGACAGGTTGCTCTTCGAGCTGTGGCAGGATTACGGGGTTGATTCGATGACTGGAGGGTGGGATTATATCGAGCCTGTTCTCTTCAGCACTGCTGCAGGTGAAATGATAGAAATCATCTATCGGCAGGTTAGTGAGGAAGAAGAGGCGGCCGTTGCACAATTTCATGAATGGATGACCGGTGCCGGTATGCTGTATGTTAAAAAGCATGTTCCCGAAATCGCCACGGTACTGACGACCCACGCTACTATGCTCGGACGTTCCCTTGCGGGAAGCGGAGCTGACATATATTCGAATATTGAAGAAATCTCGCCAAGTATTATGGCGGCAAAGATGAATATAATCGCCAAACATTCATTGGAAACCGTATCGGCACGGGAAAGCGACTGTTTTACCACTGTGAGCGATATAACGGCGGGTGAAGCGGCCCACTTTCTGCAGAGATTACCCGACCTGGTGCTGCCAAACGGTATGAATATCGGTACTGTTCTTGACTGTAGCAAGCACCGGGATATTGTAGACGAACGACGTCGAACCCTTATCGAGTTTGCATCCAAGTTTTTACAGGAAGAATTGAATCCTGATAACGTAAAATTATTTCTCATATCAGGCCGTTATGAATTCCGTAATAAAGGAATAGATTTGTTTCTTGAATCGTTGAAAAAGATTAATGACACTCTGAAAGAAACAAAAAGTGAGAAAAAAATCGTCGCTATTCTCAGTGTTATCGGAGGACATCTCGGAATATCCAACGAAACCCGTCAGATTATCCAGGGAGTTGATGTCCAGCGTTCCGGTATTTCCCGGATATGCACACACCAGTTGCGTGATCCACAGTACGATCCGATCTGGAATATGTGCAACCAACTCGGCCTGAATAATTACCAGGAAGATCATGTTAAAATCATCTTCATGCCCGTTTATCTGGACGGATATGACGGTCTGTTGAATATGCCCTATTACGATGTTATCAGTGGGTGCGACCTCGGTGTATTCCCGTCATATTATGAACCCTGGGGTTATACGCCGCTTGAAAGCGCGTCGTATTGTGTTCCTACCGTTACCACGGATCTTGCCGGTTTCGGCATCTGGGTGAAGAAACATTTTGAGAACAATAACAAAGGAGTGATTATCCTCGAATACCGTGATCGAAGTCACGAGCAGATTGTCGAATGCCTTAAAAATCATATTCATAACCTTTTGGAGTGGTCGGATGAAGAAATGGACGAACAGCGGATACAGGCTCGCCATATTGCCGAGAAGACCGACTGGAAGGAATTTTATCGTTTCTATCTGCAGGCATATTCCCTGGCTGTTAAAAAAGTCAGTGAACGAATTCATGTTCTCGATACCAGCGCCTACCGACGTGAAATCTTCTATACCGGTACCGATTCACTGCAACCCCGATTCAAAACGTTCAGTGTTGTTGCTGCACTGCCTGAAAACATTAAGCATCTTAGAAGCATTGCCTATAATCTTTTCTGGACATGGAATGTGGAGATACAGGAACTCTTTGCCCGACTCGATCCACAGCTCTGGGCAGAGGTATCACACAACCCGATTGAACTATTGGAACGTATTAGTTTGGAACGACTGCAGGAAATGTCGGAGAACGAATCATATATTCGTCTCTATGCAAGAGCTTTTGATTCGATCCAGGACATGCGTGCCGATACGGAATTCAATCTTCAGGAGGATCCATCGATAACTGCAGGTCAACCGGTAGCTTATTTTTCAACGGAATACGGACTGCATCAGAGTTTGCCCATTTATTCCGGGGGATTGGGTATTCTTTCCGGTGATCATCTCAAATCTGCCAGCAATCTGAACATTCCCATGGTCGGCATAGGACTCCTTTATAAAAATGGATACTTTACTCAAGCTGTCGACAAAGACGGAAATCAGATTGCCTCCTATCCTGAAAATGATTTTTCCCGCATGCCCGTCAAAATATGTGACAACCGTACGAATGAACCGATAAAAATTTTCGTTGATCTGCCGGGGCGCAAGCTTTACGCTCAGGCATGGCAGGTTGATATAGGGCGTGTGACGCTGTATCTCCTTGACACATACGTTCCTGAGAACAGTTCCCAGGATATGCAGATAACATCTCGACTCTACGGCGCCGATCAGAGACTTCGAATAGAACAGGAAATTATGCTTGGCATCGGTGGAGTAAAACTTTTAGATACACTCGGGATAAAACCGGCAGTTTATCATCTCAACGAAGGACACAGTGCCTTCCTGCTTGTTGAACGAATCAGGCAGCTTATGAAAAACGACGGTTTGAGCTTTTACGAAGCCCGTGAGGCTGTTAAGGCAAGTTCCGTCTTTACCACTCACAGTCCCGTGGAAGCGGCCAATGAAAGGTTCGAAGAATCACTTATGAAGAGTTATTTTTCGGATTATATCAAATCGCTCGGAATCACATGGGAAACATTCTGGGAACTAGGAAGGGAAGAACCGGGAATTGGAAAACCTTTTTTTATGTCTGTTCTTGCATTCAAACTGAGCTGTGCTTCTAATGCAGTCAGTAAGCTTCATGGAGAGGTTGCACGAAAAATGTGGAAAAATGTCTGGTCAGGTTTCGAACTGGACGAAATTCCGATTTTCGCTATTACTAATGGTGTTCATATGCAATCGTGGGCTGCTCCTGAAATGAAATCGCTGTATGAGCGATATCTCGGCGTTGACTGGTATTCAAAGAATTATGATACGAGTAATTGGAACAAGGTGGACGATATTCCCGATAAACTGTTGTGGCACACCCATGAAGATCTGAAGATGAAAATGGTCGATTTTTTTAAGAAGCAGCTGACCTGTGATTGCGAAAGACAAGGGATTTCTCCAACACTCATTCGAGAAAAGACGGGCAGTCTCGATTCGAGTGCTTTAATAATCGGTTTTGGAAGACGTTTTGCTGCGTATAAAAGAGCTGACCTTTTGTTCCGTGATACGGACAGGCTTCGGGACATTCTGGAAAATGCACCTGACAAAATCCAGTTTATCTTTGCAGGAAAAGCACATCCGAACGACGATGCCGGCAGAGCGCTGATCAAAAGAATTTATACACTCTCAATGGAACAGCGGTTTATGGATAAAATTTTCTTTATTGAAAATTATAATACTGAAATTGCCCGCTACCTCGTGCAGGGGGTGGATGTGTGGCTCAATAATCCTCTGAGGCCGAGGGAAGCAAGCGGAACAAGCGGGATGAAGGTTGTCGTGAACGGTGGCTTAAATGCGAGCATTCTCGATGGCTGGTGGGATGAGGCATACGAGGGTGATAATGGATGGGCGATTGGAGGAACGAAGGAGTATGCAAATCTTGAAAGCCAAAATCTCGTTGATAGCCAAAGTCTTTATGACGTATTGGAAAAATCCATAATTCCATCATATTATGATAGAAATAGTGAAGGTATACCTGAACAATGGGTGTCTCTGATAAAACAATCGATTAAATCACTTGTTCCCGAGTTTAACACACATCGTATGCTGAGAGAATATTACAATACGATGTATTTGCCTGTTGCAAGAAGGTATCGGGAACTTCAGGAAAATGGATATGAACGTGCCAAGGCGTTGGCTGATTGGAAATTAAAAATAGCCTCCAGATTTTCAACGGATCATATCAGATGGTACAGGGCTCGTGGTTTTCGGGGAGATCGACTCGATTTAGGTGACGAGTTTGAAGTAGAAGTTGGTGTCGATCGTGGGAAGCTTGATGAGCATGAGATACGAGTTGAGCTTATCGTTCTCGAATCGGATGAAAATGATCAGTTGCGACATCCCATTATTATCCCCATGAAAAAAGCGGGAACTAATAGCGAAGATAACACCTTTATCTATGTCGGTTCCCATCTTGCATTAAAATCGGGAAGGTTTGTTTATGGCATCAGGGTGATGCCGAGTCATGCCGATCTTTTTACATATCAGGAAGTCGGTTTGGTCCACTGGGCTTAACATGGAGGAGGGGCATTATGAAGATGAATGAAGTGCGTGCAATTGCTAAAAAATGGAATGTAAATATCCGTGTCGGCCGAAAAAAACAAGACATTATAAGGGATATACAAGTTGCTGAGGGGTTCAAGCCATGTTTTGGAACACGAACAATATGTGACCAGTATAAATGCCTGTGGAGAAAAGACTGCATCGACGAAGAATAGTATTAGTCGCTTAATCGGAAAGACGAGGTAAT
>CAZCGI010000156.1:3753-4992 GCA_964498145.1 uncultured Syntrophaceae bacterium | reverse complement strand
TATTGCCCGATCGATCAGGTTGGACAAAACCGGATCATTAAATGTTGTCCACCATCGGGATAATGCACGGGGATCGGCTTCATCGCCAACCAGGCCGTTTTTCAATTGACTGTTCCATCCAGCCGGTGATGACATGTCGGGCGGAACATAATCAGGGCCGACCGCAACACATCCGGCGAGGATCATAATCATAAAGATTATCCATAGTGACTTCGGAAACAGGCGTGTTTCGTGCTCGATCGAATCGTTCATGTTTTATTTCCTACAGACATTTAATTTGCGTTAACATTTTAATTTCATGCTCTTCATTACTCCCGGTCGATGGGCGGATTGCCGGGTCGTCCTCGTCGGCCATTGGGAAAATCGTTTTTCAACCTTATGGAATCTATAATGGTGGATAATGCCTTCACATTCATGTTCATGTTTCGATTCCTTGTGCATAAACTGGCTGTTCTTGAAACACACGATGTTTACGTAATCTATAGTCGCATCTGTCCCGAAAGTGGTTACAAATATTTTGCATGATAGAGGCAGCCCTTTGATTTTTCGAAAACAAACAATCCGCATAAAATATTCCATAGACCTTCCTGCCAATGAGAAATGATGAATGTAAATATAAACGGTTTCGGTTTCCCCCTGCATTAATAAGTTTCCTTACCCCTTCCAATGGTCGGTGTGCGCATCGTTTTATATTAATGGAGCGTTACGGAAGAAAGGCATGTCATGAGGAAATTGGGCGAATTGTTTATTTGTGTGTAACTTTTTTGTAACAGTTTCCGACAGAGATTTATAATCCTATGATGTGATGTAGTTATAAGTTGTGTTGGTGGGAAAATAATTCCGCTTCTGTGGCAGAAAATTCTCACGAGTGACTTCCGTGTCAAGTAATGGAAATACAATACATAATGTGAAATATGGCGCTTTCATAAAAAAGTACGTGTTTATTTACGTTACCGGTGAACATGCGGGTGAGCAGGGGAGCATAAGACTGGATCAAAATGTTTTCTTTCGGAAGAGGTGGCAATTATGGGACAGCGCCTTCAGTTTAATGATTCGCTCACGGTGTAAGCTCCGGAAGATGAAGTGTGGGGATTTTCGAGACATCCTTGGCGGAAAGCAATAATTCCTTGCGGTAAAAGAGACAGCGAACAAAAGGTTCATACAGATCGATCCGTTTGTCAGAATGAATTGTGAGCATTTATTGCCGAGAAAAGAGCTAAATAACGCTTTCCTTTTTTT
>CAZCGI010000156.1:0-3743 GCA_964498145.1 uncultured Syntrophaceae bacterium | reverse complement strand
GATTTTCATGTGTCGGTTCCCGGTTTTTGGCATTCGATAGGTGATGGTGCGATGTCTAACTGATACGAGAGTCTTTTGCAAAACCAAAAAATCTATATCAGGTTGCGTAACCCTGTTGCACTAAATCCCGATGAATCAGGAAGAAAAGAGCGATTGTATTAAAGCAGGTTGACAATGATTTCAACGATCGGCGGAACGCAAAAATCACAGGGCGAGAAAGTTTTGATGTGTAACTTATAGCGGTTATTTTAAAGGGTTAGCTGTTAAAGTCATAGCCTGTTATGGCATAGCTGTTGCTCTTGTACGAAGATAATTCACCATGAAGGGGAAATATCTTCGTAACGGCCGATGAGGTTTGCATGGGTTGATTAATCAAAAAGGTGGAACGAACACAGAACGTGATACCACAATAGAAAAATAAGCATCTGCAGATATTACTGTTCTTGACAGAGGAGGCTTTGGCCATATGAGCATACAGAAAAGTGATGATATGGGAGTCGCCGGAAAGCGCAATACGTATAGTGGTTCCTTTAAGGCACAGATTGTCTCGGAATTAATAAATGGAAAGAGAAGTTTGAAAGAGCTGGCGGAATACTACAATGTCCATCCCAATCAGATCAAGAATTGGAAATCAATTTTACTGAAACGGGCGAGTGATACTCTTGAAGATAAACGGAGAACGAAATCCCGGAGCCGAAAAAAAGCCAAAACATAACGCATCACGAGCGTAATCACCGTATGAGAAAGACCTCCGTAATCGGAACAATAATCATGTTTTCGTTGTGTCCGGCTGTATTCGTGGCTGATGAAATCATGTCGTCTGTTCCCGAACCCAGCATATTGTTGTATCTCGGTTTCTCCCTCGTAATCCTCGGACTTTTCCTGTACCGGAAAGGAAAAAAAAGAAGCAGGATTAATCATTGACGATAGTCCATCCATATTCATCTTTCTTATCATTACAGGTATCGTCAGTGATGAGTATGTATACGACAATGAAATGTGGAAAAAACAATGCGCGTTTTCTCTCACAGTGCTCATAATTACTTGTAACTTTCTCGAGAGGAAGTGCGACTTTAAAATATAAAGAACCGTTGAGAAATGATTTTCTTGTTTATAATCGGTGGCACATAAGCCGCTGAAATGAAAAGTTATCAGATAGTATGTGTTGCGTCCATTCACCTGAAATTTTAAAACAATATTCGTTGCATGGAGCACGTTCATTTGTTTACAATGTGGTGCGTTACAATAAAAGCAGCTCATGGGAATTAATGTACAATAACTCATCAAAACTCAATGATAACGAAATAATTCGTCAAGTCATTGAAGGAAACGTTGATCTCTTTGAGCGTTTACTCACGAAATATAAGGGTGATGTCGTGACGATTGTCATGAAACATGTGCCGAATAACAATGTAGAAGAAACTGCTCACGAAGTGTTTATACGGGCATATCAATCATTGCCGACCTTTAAAGCGATAAGCGGTTTTAAACAATGGATCTCGTCCATTGCGGTGAGAACATGTCATGATTTCTGGCGGGCACAGTATCGGTCGAAAGAACTTCCCATAAGCTCTCTCTCGGAAAAACATCGGGAATGGCTGGAAACCGTGATGTCCGATTCATCGAGTCGGAGCTATTATGAAAAGGGATCGCGAAAAGAAGCACGGGAACTGCTTGATTGGGCTTTGAGTAAGCTTTCAGCGGAAGATCGAATGGTTTTGGCACTCGTCTATCTGGAAGGATTGTCAGTCAAGGAAGCGGCTGAACTCCTCGGTTGGAGTGTTGCCAACGTTAAAGTCCGTTCCTTTCGATCCCGAAAAAAACTTCGCAAGCTGCTTTCGAAACTGTCTGATAAGGAGATGATCGTATGAATTCGATGCAAGACAGGGAGACAAAACTGAGAGAGGCGTTGAGAACGGCTTATCAGGATCGGGGGGGGATCGACCTCGATGATCTGTGGCAGGCGAAGGTCATGTCTCATATACGAAGCCTCGGATCAATTGATTATCAAATGGATTTTTCAGTGATCTTTAACCGGTTCCTATGGCGTCTTACTCCCGTCGTATGTCTTTTGATATTAATACTTGCAGCAGTTCTCATGAACTTTGATTTCACTCCGGAGTACGAATTGACGCGTGTTTATGTAACGGATACGGTTCAATTCATTACGGGACAGTTATGGGGTGTATAAGGAGAATGTAATATGAATAAAGTAAAAGTGAGTGTCACGGTAATCCTGGTTTTTATTCTTGGGGCACTGGCCGGTTCTCTGGGAACACAGGCTTTTATGAAGTATAGAATTTCAAAGTTTATGAAACGAGGCCATGAAGCGAGGGCGGAGTTCATCATTGAAAGACTTTCGCACGTGCTTGAATTGACTGATTCTCAAAAAACCGAGGTTGAGAAAATTATAAGAGAAACTCAGAAGAAAATTGCCGAGATTGAAGGACAGTTCCGACCTCGGATACAAGCCCTCATGGACGATGATTTCAGGCAAATGAGAGAATTACTCAACGATAATCAGAAACAGAAACTTGACGAGTTTCATGAGCATTTAAAAAAACGGAAGAGACCCGGATTGTTTCCTCCTCCACCCCCGCCGCCTCCCGAGTAGATAAGCAAAATCATCTCGGCTGAGCATAGAAGCAATCGATAACGACGGACCGGTAATCGTGCAGATGATACAAAAGCCGCTCTTAAAGTAAGAGCGGCTTTCTTTTTAAGTATCGTGAAAGCGATACGCTTTTTTCTACTTGCAGACATCAACCCACGATGCGCCGGTTATCCGTAATATTTCCTCGGGGGTTATTTCGATGCATGTATTTTTTGACCCCGCGGCGGGGTATACTTTTTCATATTGTTTAAGACTGATGTCAACATAGATTTCCATATCCTGTTTCAGTCCGAAGGGGCAGACACCGCCCACAGGATGTCCAGTTGTTGCTTCCACTTCATCACATGACATCATCTTTGACTTTACGTTCAATTGGTCCTTGAATTTTTTGTTATCCACCCGGGCATCTCCTTTTATAACGACAAGAATATTCTTGCCATTGCCCTTGAATGCAAGGGTTTTTGCAATAAGGGCGGGCTCAACGCCCAGTGCCCGGGCCGCCAGTTCGACATTTTCCGTACTGGTGTCAAATTCTCTGACCTTAAAATCATATCCGTTATCTTCAAAGAATGCTTTAACGCTTTCAAAACTCATGTCATTTCTCCATTATTTGAAACTGAAATCGCATTTAATTGTTTGCTTGGCCCTATAGCATAAAGTCCGTTTGGAGTACAGAAAACGGCATGGACCGTATCAGGATCCTTTGCGAGGATTATGTAGTGGAAATGGTCAGTTGTCAGGCGTTGTGTTACTATAAAAAATCTGTTTTGTTGCAG
Source organism: uncultured Syntrophaceae bacterium (assembly GCA_964498145.1). Classification (GTDB taxonomy): domain Bacteria; phylum Desulfobacterota; class Syntrophia; order Syntrophales; family UBA6807; genus DSDU01. The sequence continues at coordinate 353 of CAZCGI010000156.1, read as the reverse complement.
ATATCGCTTGAGTCCCCGACGAGAATTCGGTACTTTATCGGCATTGATTTCATCAGGGGTACCATGTCGCATGAAGGAGGGGGATATGAAAGCCTTTACGGTTGCTACATATAATGTCAATTCCATCAGATCGCGCCTGCACATTGTCATCCCGTGGCTTAAGCACAACAAGCCGGATGTACTCTGCATGCAGGAAACAAAAGTAGAGAATGACATGTTTCCCATAGACGCATTTGAGGATGCCGGCTACCACGTGGTGTTCAGCGGGGGGAAAAAGTACAATGGCGTTGCCATCGCGTCGCTGGAAAAACCCGACAACGTTTCCTATGGACTCGATGACGACGGGCCGGCCG
>CAZCGI010000155.1:0-5001 GCA_964498145.1 uncultured Syntrophaceae bacterium | reverse complement strand
CATGAGACGCTGCGCTTCCTCTACCTTACCATCTTTAATGAGGTGAATGAAAACTGGGGTTGGGATACCGGTGGGACAATTAAACATGCATGGTGGTGTCAGATTGAAGTGCTTCGGCATGTTTGTCTTGATATTCATTCCCGGAGTATAAAGATTCGCGAACGGCCGGTGTCCTTTCTTTGTAATTTTCACAAAGTCGTACATGGAGATGCCCGACAGATCAAGATCCATATCGGTCCCGTATTCTTTTAGAACCGTCGTAAGGAAATCTCTGTCGCTTTCATCCATGTCAGCGAAAATAGCACCGGGGCCGAGTTGGTATGTTCGAACATCACCCCGCACATAAATGGCTCCGCCGTGAATACCGGTCCCGAGACTGTATCCTACCGGCGACGGTTTTTTTTCATCGAGGTTGAGAACGACGACTCTTCCTCCGGCCATGTATTCTCCGCAGTAATCTTTCGCGGTACCTCCGATGACAAGCCATGGAATCTGTTGTAAGTATTCTTTCATATGAATGGCGGCACGATACTCCACGTCTCCTCTGATATATACCTTTCCACCACGCATTGAATGGCCCGGGATCTCTCCTGCCTTACCATGAATAACGATTTTCCCGGCATTCATGGTATTGCCGACACCATCCTGTGCATTGCCATGAACGATAAGCGTTGGACCGTTCATGAAAGCTCCAATATCCTGCCCGGGTGTTCCGTAAATATGAAACTCTGCATTGCTGTTGAGACCGCCGGCAATGTACCGCTGTCCCAAAACATTCTTAAGGATGATCGTCTTGGCTCCCCCGGAAAGGGACGCTCTGATTTGTCTGTTTAATGCTTTGTAATATAATCCTTTTGCAACAATTGTCAGCATCTATCAATCTCCGGCATGCTTGATTCCTAATATTCTTAATTCCTCGCTGTTCAGTCCGACTCCGCGCAATCTGTCTCGGTTGCCCCGAAGTGCCTCAATGGCACTGATTCCCATCGATCCCATCAACTCTTTAATCTCTTCACCCCAGGCATGAAGGAGGTTTATTAGAGCCCGTGTCGCTTCTTCGACATCAATTCTTTCTGCCAGTCCCGGTCGATTCGTCGTAATCCCATAGGGACATTTTCCGGTAAAACATCGCTGGCACATACCGCATCCCAGTGATATCAGGACGGGGGTTGCCATATACACCGCATCAGCACCAAGACAGATGGCCTTCAGGACGTCTGATGAACTTTGAACACCTCCCGAAGCAACAAGGCTGACTGTGTTTCTGATACCTTCTTCGGTCAATCGCCGATCGGCGGCCGAGATGGCGAGTTCCATAGGAATTCCTGTATTCTGGCGGATCTGCAGCGGTGTGGCTCCGGTTCCGCCACGAAAGCCGTCGATGGCAATAATATCCGCCCCGGCCCGGGCGATGCCGCTTACAATGGGAGCAACATTGTTGACAGCCGATATCTTTACCGAGACGGGAACATCGTATTCAGTCGCCTCTTTTATGGCAAAAATAAGCTGTCGGAGGTCTTCGATGGAGTAAATGTCGTGATGTGGAGCCGGTGACAGTGCATCGGATCCTTCAGGGATCATTCGCGTTTTTGATATTGCCTCGGAAACCTTTTCACCGGGGAGATGACCTCCGATTCCAGGTTTTGCACCCTGCCCTATCTTTATTTCAACCGCTGCTGCCGATTTCAGATAGTCTTCACTGACTCCGAATCGCCCCGACGCAACCTGAACGATCGTGTTCCGTCCATATTGTCGAAGCTTCTCATGAAATCCTCCCTCGCCGGTATTCCAGTAGGTACCGACATGCCGTGTCGCCCTTGCTTCCGCCTCCTGAACCCGTAGGTTAACGGCTCCAAAGCTCATGGCCCCGAACATGATCGGCACTTCAAGCTGGAGCTGCGGGCCGACATCACCACCGTATTGGTCTGCTTTTCTACCGAGATAACGTCGTATTTCCATTGGTTCCCTCAGAGGATCTATGGATGGATTTGTTACCTGGCAGGCATCAAACATCATGTGATCAAAATAACGTCGCTGCGGCCCCGTTGCGCCTGTTCCAACCAGTATAACACCGCCTTCCGAGGCTGCCTGACGCCATATATTGCTCACATGGTAGTTGGTCCAGTATCCATGGGATGTTTGCATGGGTTGATGTGCAATGTGGATGGCCCGTTGGGGGCACATCTTAACGCACCGCTGGCATGAATTACAGGCAGTCATATTCGCCCACGGTCGATAAAAAACAGCCCCGTCTTTTCCCTTCACCGGTTTGAGCGATATCTCTCCGAACGAACATTCGCCGGCGCAGATCCGGCATCCGTTTTCGTAGTCGCATCGTGACAGGTCGAATTCGGGATGAAACGACGGCACAATATTCCAATTATTTTTCATGCTTGTCATTACAACACCTACTGAATCGATTCTTTTTGCAGATTTATTATTATGGGCTCGCCTCCTCGCGGCGACCAGAGGGTTTCCACATCGGGAGAAAGTAATCTAATACTGCACTCTTCCGAAGATGCGTAATAGGTATTGCCCGCTTTTGCACAAACGACGGGACGGAGTTTATTCCGATCATTAAGAATAATCGCACCGTCACTATGGGTCAGAACAATACCGAATGGACCATTGACAATCGCCGGTCCGTATATTTGTCGCAGATAGCGTTTCTTTTTGTCCATTGTCCTGTCAATTTCTTCCCAGAGCGGCGGCGCCATAACGGAACATGCATCTTCCATCGAAAGTTTGTCCAGTCTTGTGAGCTTATCGTATATATATGAAATAACTTCCGTATCTGTTCTCAGGAGACAATAATACCCGTACATCTCCAGCCATCGCAGATTCGTTCCGTAACTGGTTATTTCACCATTATGAACAACTGCTTTATCCAGTATTGTAAAGGGGTGTGCACCGCCCCACCAGCCTGGTGTATTCGTTGGGAATCGGTTGTGGGCGATCCACATATATCCTTCATAATCTTCTATCCCAAAAAAGTCTGCAATATCCTCCGGATATCCCACCCCCTTAAAGACACCAAGATTTTTCCCCGATGATACAACAAATACACCTTCTATTTTGTTGATCGTCATGACGAGTTCGACGATATAGTCTTCTTCCGTCTGTTCGGGTGACAAATATTCATCAATGGCTTTAAGAAAATACCGCTTTAAATATGGTCCTTTCGGAACTCTCTCATTCGGATGAACAGGGATCTCCTCTGACTGGGTAATGTATGTCTTGCTCGCCAGATAATTTTCAACAACCGTTATGACGGGGCTGGTTCGGTTTCCTTCATACATGATGTGAAAGGCATACTTATCCTTATGTTCGGGATAGGCTCCATAGACGGCAAATCCGCCACCGAGACCGTTTCCCCGTTCTCGCTGGATTCGGATGGCCTCACGTATATAACTTCCATCCAGAAGCGATCCGTCCGTATTGATAATTCCTACAATTCCGCACATTATAACACTCTCCTCGTACTTTCGTGGTTTAAGGAAGCTTTGATTCGACGACCCGACGACTGATTGCAGAGATCTGCAAACCATATAAAGTTTGCATAGATCTGATTGGCCTGTGCATAATATTCACGCTCAATTGTATTGAATTGATTCATATAGTTTCCCAGTTCAGGACGATCGTCAAACCACTCCTCTATCATAGCGCCCGTAACTTCAATATGAAATTGGAGGCCGTAGGCATTGCGATACCGAAAGGCCTGATGGGGGCACTCTCCTGCTGTTGCGAGCAGTTCTCCTCCATAGGGTGTCTCAAATGTATCACCATGCCACTGAAATACATTAAGGTACTCGGGGAGCCGTTGCAAAAGACTGTCTTTTTTCCCCGCATCGGTAAGAAATACCTTTTTCCAGCCCTGCTCCTCTTTATTCATTTTCGTTACCGGCGCGCAACAGGCCTTTGCAATAAGTTGCGCTCCCAGACAAATTCCCAAAACCGGTACATTGGCATTGATAGCCCGCTTGAGGAATTCCACTTCTTTTTTCAAGAATGGGTAGCAATCTTCTTCATCGACATTCATGGGTCCTCCCATGGATATGATTGCATCAAATTTCGACGCATCTCCGGGAGGATTTTCTCCCGCGTACAGTTGCATCATCCTCGTGCGAATGCCAAGAGCATCGATAAACGATTTAAGTGTTCCCGGCCCTTCGCTTTCCACATGAGTAAAGATAAGGACTTTTTTCATTCCGATCCAATCACAGAATGGGTAATCACCTCTCAGCCTCTAATCTTTTCATTTTCACACGGTATCAGTCCCCATTCTAATTTTTCATTGTTATCCTTTTTAGTTTGGCCTTTTTTACAAGGAAACTCAAATCACTGCCAACCTGCTCTTCTTCGTATATCAAGCCACCGACATAAAACCGGACGACAGGCCATACTTCTCTACTTGCTTTCACAGCAACATCAGTGCCAAATGGTATTTCCAGAAATACATCGAGGGCTATCCACTAGATATCATTACGCATCTGCATAGTTTTGAGAGTGATCAACTATGGAAATGATGAGAAATGCACTACATATTGGTAGGATTTGGGGGGTATTATTACACTTATGTACGATAACGACGCGGATCAATATCATATTTTTTAACACGAAGACCGATAATCCGCTCGCTGGTACCGAGAATATTAGCCGCTTCCGACATATTCCCGCGGGTTGTCTTCAGGGCATCCATTATCAGATCCCGCTCCAGTTTGTCGATTTCTCCCTGCAACGTTCCATAGGGAACTGTTCCTGTATAAGCCGATGACTGCAGTGTGGGCGGCAAATGATAGCCATAGATGACGCCTTCATTACTGAGAAGAACGGCCCGCTCAATACAGTTTTCCAATTCGCGAACATTGCCGGGCCAATGATAACTCATAAGCATATCAATTGCATGGGTACAAATTCGGTGAATTCTCTTATTATTAGCTTTTGCAAATTGCTCAACGAAAAAGTCCGCCAAGAGTAGAATGTCCGTCCTGCGTTCACGAA
>CAZCGI010000154.1:0-5090 GCA_964498145.1 uncultured Syntrophaceae bacterium | reverse complement strand
CATCCTCTCAGACCAGCTAACCATCGTCGCCTTGGTAGGCCATTACCCCACCAACAAGCTAATGGTACGCGAACTCATCCTTTAGCGGTAGCTTCCAAGGAGTGGCCACCTTTGGCTAACCCGCCGAGACAGGCTAGCATCATTGGGTATTAGTCCACCTTTCGATGGGTTATTCCTAACTAAAGGGCAGATTATCCACGCGTTACTCACCCGTGCGCCACTTTACTCATCCCCCGAAGGGGACTTTCTCGTACGACTTGCATGTGTTAGGCACGCCGCCAGCGTTAGTTCTGAGCCAGAATCAAACTCTCCAGTTTAAATTCTTATAAACTCATGTTAGGGTTTGAACCCTTTTTTATTTCCTAAAGGGCCCACAAACCAATTATCCTGCTATTTAACTGTAAAAGAACTTATTAAGAACGAGCTTTAACTTTTAACCAAAAACAACGTAATTGTCAAGAACTATTTGCTGTTTGTAATGTTTTGTGTTTCGTCTCACATCAGCAGAAGGCAGTATTTATACTTTCTCTCTCCTGCTGTCAAGAAGAATTTTTCGTCATTACAAAATAAATCGAAAGAGCGATTTCATCAACAAAGCGACGTATCTATACCTTATCATTCCTGCTGTCAAGAACTATTTTCAGTGGATAGATAAAATCTGAATCAACATTAGAAATCAATGAACTGTACGCCGACAAAGGGCAGTATCTATACTTTCTTTTCGCTACTGTCAAGGATAATCTAAATTAATTTTAAGAACCGAAAATATATTGAAAATACAAGCAAGTACACAGACCCTATCACCCCGACAGATGATGTTATCTAACCTTGACGACAGCATATTTCTTCTTACCCTTACGGAGACTGATCTCACCATCCGCGTTCATGTGCTCGGCGCCGATTTTATCGTCAATTGACTTAATCTGCTCGCCGTTGATATACGCGCCTCCCTGTGTCACGAGCCTCTTTACTTCTCCCCTTGATGCACACAGATCGACATCCAGGAAGAGATCAACGACCGAGAGGCCTGCCTCAATCTCGCTTTTCGCCTTGGTAACAGACGGAATCGCCGACATATCCCGGGATGCTCCCGTTCTCGGGACCGAACTGGATGGAAAGAGTGACGATTCAACGGGCCGCAGATTAAAGGCACTCGCCGATGCCTGCCATGCAGAACGTGCAGCTTCTTCTCCGTGGGTAACTTTCGTTGCCTCAAACGCCAACACCGTTTTCGCCATATTTACATCTGCATCAGTAAGCTTTCTCACCGCATGAATCTCTTCAATCGGCAAAAACGTAAACAAGGCAAGAAACCGTTCAACATCCGAATCTTCGGTGTTGATCCAATATTGAAAATAATCGTAAGGGCTTGTCAGTGTTCCATCGAGCCACACGGTTCCTTTTTCTGTTTTGCCCATCTTATGCCCCTGGGATGTGGTGATGAGCGGAAAGGTTATCCCATACACATATTTACCCTCAAGCCTTCTTGTGAGATCGATACCGGCAACTATATTGCCCCATTGATCGTTCCCTCCCATTTGAAGGATACAGTTATTATGCGTACAGAGATGATAAAAATCATATGATTGAAGGAGCATATAATTAAATTCAATAAAATTCAGTCCCGTCTCCAGCCGCATTCTATAACTTTCGGCAGCAAGCATCCTATTGACGCTGAAATGACGGCCAATATCGCGAAGGAACTCTATATAATTGAGTTCAGCTAACCAATCAGCATTGTTCAACAGCAGGGCTTTGCCATCACCGAAATCGAGATACTGGGACAGTTGTTTTTTGATGCTTTCGACATTTCGGTCGATTTCATCCCGTGTCATGATTCGGCGCATTTCTGTCTTACCGCTCGGATCGCCTATCAAGGCAGTGCCACCACCGACAAGGGCTATCGGCTGATGTCCGTGGCGCTGCATATGGGCAAGCGACATAATCGGAACGAGGCTGCCGATATGAAGACTCGTTGCGGTTGGATCAAAACCGATATAGCAGGTGACCTCCCCGGTTTCCAGCTCATCCTTGATTCTGCCATCCGTTACCTGTTCAATAAACCCTCTTTCTTGAAGAGTATCATAAACATTCTTCATGCGTGATATCCCCCAAAATACATGTAATTATCATCGATACCATTGGTTCACTATCGTAGCGCCAGAGCACCTCGGATTATCCCAACAAACCCGTGATATATGATCTCTTCATCCGGTTTGTCCTGCATACTGACAACGCCGGATTTGTCGTGTCGCACACCTTGATTTTCTGTACATTGAGACCTTGTCAGCAACCTTTCGATCGGTAAGTCACTTCCCAGTGACATTTTACAGAAGCGATATATGCCTCCCAGGCATATTCTTTCTCAGCGTTTGGTCCTCGATAAAAATCTTCTCGATTGGTAAAAATTTCCGTTATGGTACAGTTAATTGGCCGGTTTCATGTTCAACCGTTCTATATGGGTTCCTTTCCCGGTTTCTTTGTCAATTGTAATAATAACAGATTGGAGCCACACATCATGCTTTGCTACTTCGTACCGGGCGGGAACTGATGTCAGGAATTTTCTGACAATTATATCCTTCTTTATTCCGATAACGGAATCGCATGGACCCGTCATTCCAACATCGGTTATGTAGGCCGTCCCTCCAGGCAATATCTTTTCATCAGACGTCTGTACATGTGTGTGAGTGCCAACAACAGCGCTCACTCTTCCGTCCAAAAACCAACCAAGAGCCTGTTTTTCTGACGTAGCCTCAGCATGCATATCAATAAGGACAATTTTTGCCTTGTCACGTACTTTCTCGAGTTCTCGCTCCGCCGTACGAAAAGGACAGTCAATGGGTTTCATAAAAACCCGTCCTTCCAGATTAATCACCGCCACAGGGATACCATTATCCGCTTCAACCACAACACTTCCTCTGCCAAGCAAACCATTGGGATAGTTGGCAGGCCTCAAAAGCGTCCGGTATTCATCAATAAAATCATCTATTTCTTTCTTATCCCATATGTGATTGCCCGACGTCAGTACGTCTATTTTGTATCCGTACAATTCCTCGACTATATCTCTCGTTACGCCGAAGCCTCCGGCGGCATTTTCGCAATTTGCTATAACCAGATCTATCGCATATTCTTCAATGATCTGCTTCAGGAGATCTCTTAAAACCCTTCTCCCGGGTTTACCGATTATATCTCCAATAAACAGTATTTTCATATAAATTCCGTCCTCACCTGGCAAAATCCGACACCCGCATTTCTCTGATCACTGTGACCTTGATCTGTCCCGGATATGTCAATTCGGTCTCAACCTTTTTTATAATATCTTTACACAACATAACTGCATCCGCATCGGATATTTTTTCATTTTCTACCAGGATACGAATCTCTCTTCCCGCTTGAATAGCAAAACATTTATCAACTCCACTGAACGAATTGGCAATGTTCTCCAGTTCGGTGAGACGCTTCACGTATGTTTCCAGCATTTCCTTTCTTGCCCCGGGCCGAGCCGCCGAAAGTGTATCGGCAGCCTGAACAAGCACACCGAGAATCGTATTGGTACGATCGTCGTGGTGGGCGGCTATTGCCTGAACAATAAAATCTTTTTCGCCGTATTTCTTCGCAAGATCGGCTCCTATTGATGCATGTGTTCCCTCAATTTCATGATCAACCGCTTTTCCGATATCGTGTAACAGACCAGCCCGTTTTGCTTCTTTGACATTCAAGTGCAATTCTGCTGCCATCATACCCATCAATTGAGCAACTTCGACAGAATGCTGCAATACATTCTGGGAAAAACTTGTGCGATATTTCAGCTTACCAATGAGATAAAGTAATTCAGGATGAATGTCATGAACCCCTACGTCAAAAGAAACACTTTCTCCTGTTTCTCTTATCAGGGTGTCAACTTCAGTCCTAACCTTTTTGACAACATCCTCAATTCTCCCGGGATGGATTCTTCCATCACTGATCAACCGTTCCAGGGATAATTTTGCAACCTCCCGGCGAACGGGATCGAAACTTGATAAAACAACTGCCTCCGGGGTATCATCGATTATCAGGTCGGTCCCCGTAGCCGCCTCTAGAGCCCTGATATTTCTGCCTTCCCGTCCGATGATTCTTCCCTTCATTTCGTCATTCGGAAGATTGACAACTGATACCGTATTTTCCGCCACAAAGTCTCCCGCATATCGCTGTATCGAATAGGCAATAATTTCACGTGATTTCTTATCTGCAGTCCTTCGCGCTTCTTCTTCTATATTCCGTATCATTAAGGCGGCATCTCTTCGTGCTTCATCTTTCATTAGTTGTATAAGATGATTTTTTGCCTCTTCCGATGTAATACCCGCCAATTTTTCCAATTGCAGCCGTTGTTCATTGATGACGTTTTCCAGTTCGGTATGTCTTTTTTCCAAATGTGACTCTTTCCCGATAAGAGCCTTTTCTCTCTTTTCAAGATTTGTTTCCTTTTGTACGAGCATGTCCATTCTTTTATCGAGGTTTTCCTCCTTTGCCCGCAACCTTCTTTCAAGGCTTTCAATCTCCCCCTTTTTCTCTTTTGTCTCCTTTTCAAAATCCGCCTTTGTTTTGAGCAAATTATCTTTTGCCTGCAAAATGGCTTCTTTTTTTATTGTCTCCGCTTCCTTTTTTGCCTCATCGATAATTCGTGCCGATAAGTTCTCAGATGATTCGAAGATTTTGCGTGAAATCCTTTTTCTGAGCAAATATCCGAGCACTATTCCAATCGCGACAGCTCCCAGCGCTATGACAACGATCATGGTAGTGTTCATCTTGGCTTTTCCACCTCCTCGCAGTATCGCAATAACTACCTGCAACAACTTTATATAATCAATTAATGGGAATAGGGATATAAAAGATTAGATGAAGGGAAAATGATGGGAATGCCTCACTATATCTTGTGAAGTCTGATGAAATAACTTTATGGAAAAAACCAAAAAGGTCCCCCGCGTATGCCGTGTTAACTCTGATTTTGAACCTTAGTCCAAGGTGGGTACCCTATTGTAGCTTAAGGCTTTCCGCCATTATCCTGGATGGGATAATAACAGACCTGCACACCACTAACAAGTAAAGGCTCC
>CAZCGI010000153.1:0-5097 GCA_964498145.1 uncultured Syntrophaceae bacterium | reverse complement strand
CGACGGGAAATCGAAGGAAATATCAAATCTTATTTCAGTATCCTGATGAACACGGTTCGGCACGTCCGGTCGTTTCAAAAATATGAATCCCGCCTGAAGGCGATCGGCATAACGATTCCCGAGCCGATCAGCAGAAAACTCAAGGCCTACCTGGCGGACGAATGAATAGATAAAGCAGGAAGATATGATGAAACGAAGTGAATCAGATGTGATACTCCTGGGGCGGATGGCAAACCTGGCCCTCTCGTGCCTGACCCAGGAGGAAGCCATGGCGATAGCCGGACGTTTTTTGCCCCAGTTATTCCCAGGAGAGATGGGGGCGCTTTTCATCCGTCATGATGCCCAGGATTATTATGAATCCGTCATATCCTGGGGAACAGAACGGGAGTGGCAAGCCTTCACCGGTAAGGAGTGCTGGGCCCTGAGGCGTCGCCGAATTTACATGGTTGGAGGTGAAAGGAAACAACCTCCCTGCCCTCACGGGGACTTTGATCCGGAACGGTATATGTCCCTCTGTATCCCCATGTCCGATCGAAAAGATTCCTTCGGACTTCTTCACATTCTTGTGCCGATTTCGGATGATACCGGATCGGGGGCGAACCGGGATGCGGAAGATGCCTTGGAAGATAAACGGCGTCTGGCTGCCCTGACGGCGGATGTGCTGACGTTGCTTTTGGTGAATCTGAGGTTGCGGAAACAGATCGAGGACCTTTCGGTAAAAGATTCTCAGACCGGGTGCTTCAATCGGTCCTATTGGGATGTAACAGTGGAACGGGAATTGAAAGTTGCCCATCGGACGAAACGGCCTCTTGCCGTCGTTCTGATGGATGTCGATCATTTCGGACAGTTTACCGAAACGTATGGTCATGGTGCCAGTTCGATGGTACTTCGCGATCTGGGAAGTTTTCTGCGCGAGAACATCAGAGACGTTGATGTTCCGAGCAGGTATGGGGCGGATGAATTTGCCCTTCTTCTTCCCGATACGACACTTGAAACGGCACGGCACCGGGCGGAAAACCTCCATGAGAAAATGAAGGATTTATCGTTGCGGGACGGCCATACACATATGCGGAGAATCACCCTTTCGGTGGGAATCGCCGCGTACCCCGATCAGGGAGAAACGTTCTGTGACCTGATTGAGTCGGCGAAGAAGGCCCTCAAGAAAGCCAAGGATACAGGCCGGAACCGGATTGTTGCCGGCCATGAATAGGTAAGGAGCAGGCCGTTGAAAAAGTCCCAGGATGAGGCTTTATTGTGTTAATCATCGGCGTCGACAGGAAAGAGAAACCGGTTGAGAACGGATTGACCGTGCGCCGGTATTGTTCCAATTGCCGTCGTGAACGGGAACTGAAAGAGTGCCGGATTCGGCGGTATTTTGCCGTATTCTTCATACCCCTGATTCCCGTTGACAAAGGTGAATCTATGTTCAAATGTTCGGGATGCGGGCATCTGTATCATATTCACGCCAATGATTATACCAAGTCAGATACGACTAAGGGCGACTATCCAGTGATCTCTATCCCCTGCATCTATTGCCAGAAAATGATTCCCGTGACCGTTACCGGGAGGGCCACGAGTGTCGAGTGTCCCCGGTGCGGCAGTACCTTCGAACTGGGCAGGGAAAGCCGTTCATAATAAATCTGCAAGATGCGGCCTCAGTCTAGCGAATCCGTCGAATCATTCCCCGCAACATGGCGGCGTCGTGGGCTGTTACGTTCCGGTCGTGATAGTAGCGCTTTTGAAATTCCCGGACGAATATACCTGCTTCTGCCCGCGTTGCGTTTGATTCTACCTGCCCGAGAAATTCCTCCAGGCCTTCCGACGATTTTTTCTCATAACCACGTTGACGCATACGGTTCAGAAAGAGACGTATCAATCGTTCCTCCGGCGATTTTCTCTGAAAGACAAATTGTCGAAGAATCAGAAACAACAAAACCGGCATAATAAGCGAAATAAAACCGATAACGATGGTCTTCTTTTCCAGAGTGACGCGAAACGATGGACTGGTGAATGTCCGTTTGAGTTGTGTCAGCAGTGTGAACTGCTTTTGGAGGTCGTAGTTGATGACGAAGACGTTCCAGTAATACCGGAGGCTATCGAAAACCATACGCACCGTGAAGAATATTCCCCGGGCGTAGGGAGATGTATATGCTTCCGGTGCGGCAGGTGTTGGATCGTATCTTACCCATCCCACGCCATCCACATATGCCTCGACCCAGACATGGGCGTTTTTCTGAGGAACCGCATAGTATTTTCCCAGATCGCTGTAATATCCGCCAAGATAACCACCCACAAGCCGTGCCGGAATTCCGGCAATTCTCAGCATAACCGCCATGGCGGATGCAAAGAATTCGCAGTTTCCGTATCGATGAATAAACAGAAAGTCCTGCAGGGGTGTTCCCGTGACGGGAAGGTTATCCAGCGAGTAGGTGAATTTGTTACGTTGAAAATATGAGGCAATTGCCTGTATCGAGTCAGCAGGATGCATCCCCTTGGTTATGGTCCTCACGACTTCTTCGATTTTCGGCAGCGGTCCCGGCAGCTGAAGATAAGCATCCTTGTCAACTGCCGTTTCGTGAAGAATGCCGGAAAGCACCGATATGGCAGTGTATCGTATTGTTTTCACCTTGATGTCTCGGGTGGAATAGGTGAGCGTATCATACTTATTGATCGATTTTCCTGCGATAAAGACCGGTTTATCCAATACAAACAGCGTGGTGTGTATCGATGGTTCAAGATAGATCGTATAGTGAATCCGGTGACCTTCCAGAGCCGGCAGATCGTTTTTGTTGATGGGATTCATCTTCTTACTCTGCCATGCTTTGCCGTCAAAATGGTCGAAGACAATGCCCCTCCAGTACATGAGGTGTTCCGGAATCCGCTCGACATTTGCACGAAATACGATGGCTTCTTCAAGTTGGATCTGTGAAACGTCTCCGAGACGGACATTATCACTGAAGCCACTCGTCGATAGTGATGCCCGGTTGAAAAAGTCGAACATGGGATAACTCGTCCGGGGCAGGATGATAAAGAGTGCTGCCGCCAGTGGAATGGCGATGACCGGGATGATCAAACTTCTGGCAATGATCCGGGAGAGTATATCCACGCTGAGGGTGAGGGTGGAATCTTCCGAAACGTATGAGATCAGAATGATCACCGCCGACAGAATGATGACAAATAAAAGAAAATAGACGAGGAAAATCATGTCCAGCGAGAGCAGGGTCGATCCCGCCAGGAGAAAGACAGAAAGGATGGAGATCTGCATATAGTCCCGGGCTTTCTTGTCTTCCAGGAATTTCAAACCGATGAGGATCAGCAGAACATCGATGGCGGGAATAATAATATTTTCGGGATTGATCCTGATAAAGGCGATTACCAGAAAGATCAGGACCGTTATATTGAGAATCCATCGGGGGATGAAGATATGCCGGTGATCAAGGTACATGGAGCCGAAGCAGAGGATGAGAAAGCCCGCTGAATACATGATGCCGGCGTGTCCCACGGTGGCGAGAAATCCGATGAATGCCGTAGCGTACACAAGGGCTTTTACTACTGCTTCAACTTTGATGGACCGAATCGTCTTTGCCATACAATGCCAGTTCCTTCAGCATCCGTAATTTATGCCCCCGTGATACTGCCGGTTGGTGATAGGAACCGGCGATCTTCAATCCGACGGGGATGTTTTTCCTGATAAAATTCATAATAATGTACGTCAGGCACGAGATTTTATGTTCAAGATGCCCGACGGTGAATCCGTCGAAATCAATGACCGGCGGTTGAATCGCCAGCGAGGCCAGTTCTTTCGTTTTCAGGGTGCCCGAACGGGCGCTTGCCTTCCAGTTGATGTATTTCATCGGATCGCCTTCAACATAGTCTCTTATTGAAAGAATGTCGGCATCGAATCCCCGGGTATCGATTGTCTGTTCACCCCGGAATCGATGCTCTTTGTCAAGAGAGCCCCAGTCGGCACATTTCACCGGTCGTGGAAAGACGAGAAGTCTGTTTTTCCTATCGAGCAGCTTGTATCGTATGAAGAAATTGAAGGGGAACACCGATGCGATGAAGACGTCATTGATATCCCGGAATCCCCGGTCTTCTAATGTAAACGTGATGTGCTGTGACGATGCACCGCGGCGTTCCGTATATGGAAAGAGAATCGTTTGCCCGTTGACGGTTACCCTGATCAGAAATGCAGGCAGAAAAGATCGATTATTCACAACGGTTACCGTGAGGGGAAACTCGATATGGGCATATATTTCATCGGGACTTTTCAATTCGACGTCGATGCGGCTCAGGTTTCTTTTTCCGAGGATGCCGGAAATAATGAGGAAGCTTAAAAATCCCGCCTCGATGATGTAAATGAGATTGTTTCCCGTATTGACCGCAGAAACTCCCAGAAACAGGGTTACGGCAAGGTACAGCCATCCTGCTTTGGTGAATCGAATTACGCCGGGGTAGGTACTTCTTCTATGATCGATCTGATAAGCTCCTTCTTGTTGATAGTATCGTATTCTTCTTTGAAGATAATACGATGGGGGATGCTGTATTCCGCCAGTTCCTTGATGTCTTCCGGAATTACAAAGTCCCTGCCGCTGAAATAGGCGCTGGTTTTTGCCGATTCTGTGATAGCGATGGCTCCCCGCGTGGATATGCCCGCACAGATATAACGGTGACTTCTCGTCGCTTCAACGATTGCCATAATGTATTCGAGAATTTTTTCGGATACATAGATGCCGGTTCTGATTTCTTCATGGATTCGGATGACATCACTCCGTGTCATGATAGGATCGAAATGCTCCGGTTCGGTGAGTTTGCTTTCCCGCCGGAGGATCTGTTTTTCTTCGTCGCTGCCGGGATAACCGATGCTGATTTTCATCATAAACCGGTCCATCTGGGATTCGGGAAGGGGGAAGGTTCCGAACTGTTCCATGGGATTCTGGGTGGCAATGACAAAAAAAGGCTGTGGATGAAGATAGGTCTTCCCTTCTATGGTGGTCTGTTTTTCTCCCATGGCTTCAAGGAGGGCGCTCTGGGTTTTCGGAGTGGCCCGGTTGATTTCATCGACCAGAACGATGTTGTTGAAGACAGGACCGGGAT
>CAZCGI010000152.1:4104-5162 GCA_964498145.1 uncultured Syntrophaceae bacterium | reverse complement strand
TCGGTGGTCCCCACGTTCCCGATCCCCTGCTGACATAGAGATGGGAGCCGTTTTCTAATCGGAAATAACCAGAATTGTGTGAATATCGCAGTCGCGTTATCAAACCGAAGGGGAAGATCTGCCCGCGATGGGTATGACCGGAGAGCTGGAGATCAAACAGACCGAGTGATTCCTTATCGACAATAGGTTGGTGCTTGAGAAGCAGGGTGAACGTGTCGGGTGGCGCTTGTGAAAGCACCTCTCTTTCCGAAACTGGATTCGTGTTCCCATATATATGGACAGCTGGATCGTCAACACCGACAAGTGTGATTAACCCGGGTATTGTTACCGCTTTCCCTCTCAGAACCGTGAATCCTGACTTCAACGTACAATCCAAGGCCTGCTTCAACCCGGCATAGAATTCGTGATTTCCCGTGACAGCGAATTTGCCGTATGGTGCTTTGACATCGTCCAGCATCTTGAGAATACCGTCGAGGCGGCATATTTGTCCATCGACGAGATCTCCCGTCGAAACAAGAATGTCCGGCCGTTCCCGCTTTACCACGTCGAGAATCTTCCCGAGACGATTCTCACGAACAATCAGACCGAGATGAATATCTGAAATCTGGACGATTTTTAATGTGCCGATTTCTGACGGCAGTTTGGTTGTCTCGATCTGCAGCCGTTCGGTGTGAATAGTGCGGGCTTCGAAAAAGCCATAAGTGGAGAATACCGTAGCGCAGATCATCGGTATAAGAAAGAGATGCATATCTGATGGGGCGACTGAAGAAAAATCGCGGGAGAAAATTGTTCCGCCAAGGTTTATGAACAAACGATAGAGGTCAAGAACAACGGCAATGGAGAAAAACAAAAAAGCAATGCCAGTCCAGGTATAGCCGATGTGTGAGAGAGCCCGGGCGGGTTCTTCGTAACTGATTCGCTCAAGCATGCGGATTAACAGAGGTGCAAACACCATGATCATCATAAAGGTGATCAGGAATAGTCTGGTGAGCATTCCCAGCGGGACGGCGTTTTTGATCTTTACGAAGATGTAGACATGCAATCCTCCGTATATCAGG
>CAZCGI010000152.1:498-4094 GCA_964498145.1 uncultured Syntrophaceae bacterium | reverse complement strand
TGAAGAGGAAGAGGATCATGCCGACCTTGAGGTTATTTCCGCTCATACGTCAGATTGTCCGTTCACGATGAGATATTCCCGGGCTGCAATCGTTTGTTTCCCGAATGCCGATCATGCCTGTTTGTTCTATGGGCGCTTCCGCAATCCGAGGATCTTCCGAGCTTCGTCGGGTGTGGCAATTTCCCGACCGTATGCCCTGCACATACCGACGGCTTTTTCCACCAGTTCGGCATTGGTCTTGGCCAGGACACCATGGCTGAGATGAATGTTATCTTCCATGCCGACTCTGATATGTCCACCCATAATAAGTGCCATCATTGCCATGTCGAACTGACGTCGCCCGATTCCGATGGTTGACCAGGTTGCATTCCGCGGGATGTGATCATAAAAATGGAGCAATGACCTCGGCGTTGCCGGAGCACCTGCCGGTGTGCCGAGAACGAACTGAAAATGGAGAGGATCATCCAGTTTCTCTTCATCTCTCATCCTCAGGGTCGTTATGATCATTCCCAGGTCGAATGCTTCTATTTCCGGTTTTACCCCGGCATCCCTCATCATCTGGGCGGCTTCATCGAGAAACTCGTTCGTGTTAATGAACGGTTTTCCCCCCAGATTGATTGAGCCGGCATCGAACGATGCCATCTCCGGCTTCAGAACAAGAGGGGCCAGCCGCTCTTCCGTGGGGAGATTCAACCCCGGTACTCCGCTGGTAGTCAGGCATATGGCTACGTCAGTCTTTGCTCGAAGCGGTTCGACCACTCGCCGAAAGCGGTTTATATCCTGCGATCCCATGAATGTCTCGGGATCGCGAACGTGAATATGAACGACCGCGGCGCCCGCCTCCCAGCTTTCAATCGCCGACTGGGCAATTTCTTCGGGGGTGATCGGGATATACGGTGCGATATCCCGCTGCATTCGACTCCCGGTGATTGCCGCCGTTATAATTACTTTATCCATACTTTCTTTCTCCATTAAATGAGATGTATAAAATTTAGGCTGTCCCGACGGTTACAAGTTATGTTCGCGTGCAATTTCACCGATTGATTCGTCGAGAATCGTGACAATCATGTCTGCCTCTTCCTCCGTAATAATGAAGGGAGGCGCCAGAAGAATGTGATCTCCGTGAACACCGTCGGCTCCACCGTTTCCGGGATAGCAGATGAGGCCCTTTTCGAAAGCCCGGTTGCCGATGAGGACGTTGACTCTCTGCTTCGGATCAAAGGGTTCCTTTGTTTCTTTATTCTTGACAAGTTCCACACCTGCAAAGAGTCCCAGGCCACGTACATCTCCCACCATCGGGTGTTTATACAGATCCTGCAGTTTGTTTACAAAGTATTTTCCCATCACGGCGCTTCTCTGGACGAGGTCGTATTTCTCAATATAGTCAAGGACGGCAAGAGCGATGGAGCAGGACAGAGGATTCTGGCTGTATGTATGTCCGTGGACAAAAGCTCCATTGCCGTTCATGATGGCCTGACGAATGGCATCTTTTGTGATGATGCAGTATATTGGCGTGTAGCCGCTGGCCAGTCCCTTGGCACAGACGATCATGTCAGGGACAACATACCAGTGATCGACGGAAAAATATTTTCCCGTTCGGCCGATGCCCGTCATGACTTCGTCAACGATAAGCAGGACATCATAAGTGTCGCAGATCTCCCTGATTCGCTGAAAATATCCGTCTTTCGGCACCAGGGCTCCCGCCGTGGCACCGACGACCGGCTCCGCAATAAAGGCGGAAACAGAAGCGGGACCTTCGTAGAGAATGGTTCTTTCCAGATCATCGGCACATTCGAGGTGGCACGAATCGGGCTCACGATCGAAGGGACATCGATAGCAGTAGGCCGGGGCGATATGAGGCGTGTGCTGTATCAGCGGTTGATAGTATCGTCGTCGGCCGGTGTGACCGCTCAATGCCAGGGCCCCAAGGGTGTTGCCGTGATAACTGGTCCACCGAGAGATGACCTTGTATTTCGAGGGAACCCCCCGGTCAACCTGATACTGGCGGGCCATCTTGACGGCGGTTTCGACGGCTTCCGATCCTCCGGAAAGATAATAGACGCGATCAAGTCCCGATGGTGCAATACGGACAAGCCGTTCCGCCAGCTTCTGCGCCGCTTCCGTTGTAAATTGGGATCCATGAGTAAATGATATCAATTCCGCCTGTGCAAGCATGGCTTCCTGTATTTCCCGTACACCGTGCCCGATGGAAACGACGACGGCGCCACCTGAACCGTCAATGTACCGTTTGCCCTCCGTGTCGCAGATATAGATGCCTTCACCCCGTTCCGCCGTTGGATAATACTTTGTAGGGTTTCGATAAAATACATGGTCGATGTTTGTTTTCTTTTTCATGGAGACACCTCCCTTACTCTGCAGCTGGTTGGACGACCTGCTGGGAGTTTTTTCTTCTGTACCATTGAAGTACAAAAACGAAAGCAAATAATGCGAATCCCGTCACATCGGTGGTAATGCCCGGTTTTATCATGAGAAGGGCAACGATGAGAAGAATAATTGTTTCATACCACGTGGTCTTTACAAGAAGACACTGCTGGATTCCCGCGGCGAGGCATACGATTCCGAAGGAAGCGGTGATAAATGCCGTGATAATCTTGAAGGTGCTTCCGATGATTAACAATTCCGGTGCGTAGACGAACATGAACGGAATGATGAATCCGGCGATTCCGAGCTGGAAGGCGCTGAGTCCGGTTTTCCAGGGATCGGATCGGGCGATTCCAGCCCCGGCATAGGCGGCGAGGGCTACCGGTGGCGTAATATCCGCTCTTGTTCCAAAGTAGAGAATGAACAGATGGGCGGCGATTGGTAAGACACCCATTTGAGCCAGCGCCGGCGCGACAAGCGATGAGATGATGACATACTGGGCCGTCGTTGGAACACCCATTCCGAGGAAAATGCAGGCGATCATGGTAAAGGGAAGCGCCAGGTAGAGTTTCCCCATGGAAACGTCAACAACAAGAGAAGAAAATTTGATTCCCAACCCCGTCATGGTAATGCAGCCGATAATTATACCCGCGGCGGCGCATGCGGCGGCAACCTCAACGGCGCCGATGGCACCTTCTTTTAAACCGTCGAGGATCAGTCTGCCGAATTCCCGGGGCGATTCTTTTCTGATCATACTCATGATAAAGGATGAAACGATTGTTGCGGTGATGGCCCAGAAAACGGCCCGTTCGGGGGAAAAGTTCCGCATAAGGAAATAGACGAGGAGAAAGATTGAAAAGATGTGGTGCCACCCTGCGGCGAAGGCGGAGCCGATTTTTGGTAGATCCGCCCGGGGTATACCGCTCAGTCCGAGGGAAACTGCCCTGAAATGGACCTGCATGAATGTTGAAAAAAAGGCGAGTGACGCCGGTATTGCCGCGGCGATACAGACTTTATAATAGGGCATTGCGAGGAATTCCGCCATGATGAAAGCGGCGGCCCCCATAATGGGAGGCATGATCTGTCCCATGGTGGAGGCCGAGGCTTCAACGCCTGCGGCAAAGTAATCGGGGTATCCGGTGCGTTTCATCAGCGGAATGGTGAACGACCCAGTGGTGACGGTGTTGGCGACGGAGCTTCCTGAGATCATTCCG
>CAZCGI010000152.1:0-488 GCA_964498145.1 uncultured Syntrophaceae bacterium | reverse complement strand
AGTGCTGGACGCGACGGCGGCCTTTGCCGGTCCGCCACGGGTCCATCCCGTCAGGGCAAATGCGACATCGGTGAAAAATTGCCCGGCGCCGGTTTTTCTCAGGAGGGCTCCGTAAAGGATGAAAAGGAGAATGAAGTTTGATGAGACACCGATTGGGACGCCGAAGATACCGTCCGTTGACAGGGCGAGATATGTTGAAATCCGTTTAACGCTGTAGGCCCGATGAGCCAGGACATCCGGCAGATACGGCCCGAATAAGGCATAACAGATGAAGACGATTGCGATCAGTGGAACGGCCGGTCCCGTCGATCGTCTCGATGCTTCCAGAACAATAAGAACGAGAATCGTTCCCATGGTAACGTCGATAGATTGAAACGATCCCGCCCGATTCAGGATGGGCGTCGAAAAAATAACTATCCAGATACAGATCCCGGCAGAGCCAACGAGAAAGAGCCAGTCGAAGACGGACATCCGACTGCGAGGAGACC
>CAZCGI010000151.1:0-5181 GCA_964498145.1 uncultured Syntrophaceae bacterium | reverse complement strand
TCGCCCTCATTGTCGCCGCCTTTATTACCAACATCATCGTCGGCCAGTTTCACCCAGGTTTTGCGAAACAGCCCGTCGCACACACGCTGCATGTCTGGAACTTTGCCGGGATGGCGCTGGCCGGATTAGCATTCTGTCTTGCCGGAGGCTGCCCGGGACGTCAGCTTTTCATGGCTGGCGAAGGCGACGGTGATGCTGCCGTTTTTGTCGTGGGCATGATTGCCGGCGCCGCTGTGGCACATAATTTCGGTCTGGCAAGTTCACCAAAGGGACTTGGTCCCCACGGAATGGCAGCCGTAATCATCGGCTTCCTGGTGTGCCTGTTTATTGGATATACCATGAGGAAGAGAATTGCATAAGGAGAAATACCATGAGTAAAATCGTTGATGCACGAGGGCTTTCCTGTCCTCAACCCGTTTTGATGACGCTCGACGAAATTAAGGCGGGTGAAGCCGCGGAACTGGAGGTTTTGGTCGACACGGATACGTCCAAGGAGAATGTTTCCCGCGCCGCCGGAAGCCAGGGATGGACCGTCACCAATGTTCGTGAAGAAGGCGACGGCTACGCAGTCATTATTAAAAAGGGCTAAACATGGCTTTTTTCGGACTACTGAAAAAGAAACGTGACCGACAGCCTGAAATCACGGATTCTAAGGTCGATCGTGGTATTCTCGTATTTGAGAATACCACCGAGGTGATCCAGGCAGAAACCATACTCAAACAGGAAGGTTTTGAATTCCGGGTAATGGGTCCGCCGCCGGAAATCCAGCGCGGCTGCGATCTTGTGATCGAATTTCCCCTGATCGAGGAACTCAACATCTTTCGACTACTTGAGAATCAAAAGCTGTCTCCCCTTGAAATGGTACCGGTCACAAGCCCGTTGCTGAAGCCGGTAGATCTCTTTCATACCAAGGATTTCGGTCGATATCTCATGGTACGGGCGGCAAACATGAAACTAACTGTAGACAAGGATACCGGACGTATTGTGAATGTATCAGGCGGCGGATGCCCCGATGTTCCGTACCTGGCATACGAAATGGTCGGACACAAGCTCCTTGAAGCTCCGAATCCACGAGAAATAGGGCATACCCTCTGTCGATATGCTCTTTATCTTGCCCACGAGGAGGTAAAACGGCGGTGCTCGGCATAGTCGGAACGGTTCCCATGGAGGACTTCCCCCTCTCGACGGGTGAAATATCCATGTGCGACGGTCACCTGCTGATTGACGGCAGTACCGTACCGGTGAATCGCGGCACACCAGCCCTCATGGCGGCAGCATGTGTGACAGCGGATTTTCTCGGCACACCCGCTCCTTTCGGCTATCTTGCAGGCGATATCGGGCGCGGCACTGGAAGCCGCAACCTATACAAATACCTTACCGAAATTCTACCCAAAACGTGCTTTCAAACACTGACGTTTCACTACCTGCAGCCGATTGTTCATTGGCACGAACGACTGCAGGCCACCATAATGCAACTCAATGATCGACCATTCCTCATCGCCGATGCGGGTTATATGTATGTTGCTAAAATGAGCGGCAAAGCCCCGATGTATGATCTATTCACACCGGATGTGGGTGAACTCGCCTTTCTTGCCGATGAAGAGGCACCGCACCCTTTCTATACCCGAGGCTTTATTCTGCATGATGAAAACAAAGTACCTGACCTGATTGCCCGTGCCTACCGGCACGGCAATGCCGCACGTCACCTTATCGTAAAGGGCAGACAGGATTATCTCGCCAGTGACACGGGGATTATCACCTCTGTTGACAGCCCCGTTGAAGAGGCTCTCGAAGCAATGGGCGGAACAGGTGATACGCTCACGGGAATCGTATCGGCCCTCATCGATTCAGGTATCGATATAAAGCAGGCTGCCGTCATTGCCATGAAGGCAAACCGCCTGGCTGGTCACTTTGCCAAGCCGACACCGGCAACACAGGTCATGGAAATAATCTCCCACATACCCGATGCTCTTCAAGAAGTTTTCAAAACAACAGGAGAAGCCAACGTTTCCAATGAGTGAAAAAGATTTTAACGTCGAACCTGCAACGGTTGTCATCGATATAATCGCCAAACACAGGACAACCGAAAAGGTATTCAAGCAATACGACATCGGAAGCGACTGCGTTCTGTGTCAGACGCTTTTCGATACGGTCGGAGATTTTGCCCGCAAGTGCAACCTGGACCTTGAACAATTTATGGCTGAATTGAATACCGCCATTGCGGAAGGACGAACACCTGCATCTTCCTGACAGGAATCGCGTAGGATGGGGATGAGTTGGAAACACTCACTGAAGATGATGTGAAAAGATAACCGCAGAAAAAGGGAATACACTACTACAATAAGATAGACCCCGCCGCACGGGCGGGGCACACATTGATTTTTCCACCTTGTGATTGCTTCTTATTCATACAATCTTGCTTGATTTAAGACAGCAAATGCCCCTTAATCGACATCAATTATCGCTTTTATCGCTGGACGATGTGGTCGAAGTGCTACTGTCACCGGTACTCTCGGTTGAAGACGAAGATTTTTCCTCTTTACTATCACTGAAACTCGGTTTCTTTCCGCCGTAATCAGTAACATACCAGCCTGATCCCTTCAGATGGAAGGAAGAGTGTGAGATCAACCGTTTTGTTTTTCCCTTACAGGCTGTGCACTTTGGAATCGTATCATCTGTAATACTCTGGAATTTCTCAAATTCATTCCCACACTTGGTACATCGGTATTCATAAATGGGCATTGCTAAAACCTCCGCTATCGAAAATTATTAATTAAATATATCTCCGATATGATATTGATCGCTAAAACAATCGAGTACGAGACTGAGGCCTTCATGTGCAACCGGTTTCAGTATTGACTGGGTGATAGTATGGACTGTCTCCTCTTCTTGTGTCTTGTCTTCCAGCGGAGCATTGAACTGACTTTCACCCCTGCTGAAACGAATGATATGAACAAGCTCATGCGTTGCTATGTAAAGCATAAGCGGATGCAGTTTAATGAAAGAGTGAGCCCGCTCTACCGCATTGAGGATTCTGTTGTCCTGCAGGCAAACTCTGTAAAAGCATAACTCATCGCTACGATCTGAGTCCTGGTCCTTGCCAAAGCAATATTTACATAGATGGGCAAACGCCCGCTCGTTAACTTCGTGATCTTCAAGGTGAGCCAGCGTTTTTACGTCGTACCGATGTTTTTTCCAGTCACCCTGAGACAAGCCGTAATGCCTTCGCAAAAGAGCCTCAGCATGAACAAATGTTTTGTTCACACAAGCAACTTCCGCCTGGCTGAACTGCTTAAAGGCAACCATCGGCATCCACCATTCCAGGATATTCGATCCTAATATATTAATTCTTAACCATATGTCAAGGGGCAACCTCCGAAGTTCTGTCCGGATACGGGTCATGCCCCATATCAAAGGGTTCTCTTATATAGTGACCAGAGACAGAGCATCACCCTCTTACCCCGAGAGAGATCAGGTCATTCGAGCTATCCGATAACGATCTACTTTGTTGGCATGGGTGTGCTGGTAAGAAGATATTTCAGATCATCGTCTTCAAATCGTATGGCAATACCTGCGAAAGGAGACGAATTGCCTTCGTCACTGACAAAATCATCCCATCCCGCCATGAGATACAGGTGTTTAAAGAGCCGATATTCTCCATAAACCTTGAGATGGGGATCACGATCCGCATCAAAATCAAATGCTTCGAAGGTGAATTTAAGGCCGTCATTTAATGCGAAATAATCGATTCCCACACCGCCGGTCGACTCGAAGATACCGCCTCTGAGGACCACATCCTTATAGCGTTTGCCGATCATCAGATTGAACAGCAACTCATCCCGTTCCCACTGTTCCTTCCTCGTGGTTGTTCCGCCGGTTGTTGTTTCGGTAACCGTTCGTTTCCCTCTGGGATCTGCGACAACACCGAATAGATAGAATTTATCTTCTCTCGGCTGTATTTTAATATCGACATAACTCTTGGCGTCACTCGTATCAAACAGATACTCTCCCCGGTAACTGAGAAATGTTCTAAACTGCTCCGCCTTGGAAATATACCGGTCGATGCCCTCCATGCTCTTGTCGATACTCTTGAGGCTGGCATTCAGATTTTCAACAGTTTCCTCATCGTTGACAAGTTTACCGATCGTCCCCTCTCCCTTGTTTATCTTCTCGGTTATATCCTGAAGCGAGGCAACTGTTTTATCAAGATTGTCGAACACCCCTTTATTGTTAACCAATTGCCCAATTGTTCCTTCACCGTCATTGATTCGTTCCGTAATATCACTGAGTGCGGAAAAGGTCTTGTCCATTTGCATGGCGGCACTTTTCAGGCTATCCACCATAACACTGAATTTTTCATCGTTTTGCTTCACTACTTTATTTAGGTTGTCACTCAACTCCCGGGTGTTCCGGACGATGGCTCTGAGGTTCTCCACACCTTCTTCGCCACCGACAACCTTCCTTAACGAAGCAGTAACGGCCATGACGTCCTGTGCAATTGTCCCGAGATCCCGGAGAATCTTGTCAATATCGGCCTGTTTTTCAACCCGGGTGATTTCCTGCCCCTCTTCAAGCGGAGACAGCCCCTTGGTTCCGGGTTCAATTTCAATAAATTTATCTCCCAGAATGCCGTGTGACTTTATGGACACCCGTACATCCTTTTCCAGTTTGACATCGGGAAGAATCCTCATGGACACAATAGCTTTCCCATCTTTCAAGCCGATGCTTTCGACCCTGCCGACTTCAACACCGGCAACCAGTACAGATGCGTCTTTATCGAGTCCGGTAACATTGTCAAAAGTCGCGTTAATCACATATCCCTTTTTCAGTCCGAATCCGTACTCCCCGACCCGAAATGACATATATCCCAGTATGATTAACGCAACCAGGACGAATAGCCCGACTTTCGCTTCTGTACTGATAGAAAACATTATATCCTCCACCTGACATTAAGAACAGGAAAGACCTTTTACATGATGCTGATCGGTCCCTCAAGACTCCCCGCAAGAAACTGATGCAGTACGGGATTTTCCGACTTCTTGATTTCTTCGGGAGTGCCGTATTCCACGATTTTCCCTTCGTACAACATGGCTATCGTATGGCCAATTCTAAAAATAGATGCCACATCATGGCTGATCACGACACAGGTTACATTAAAATTTTTTTGCGTGCTAATAATAA
>CAZCGI010000150.1:0-5219 GCA_964498145.1 uncultured Syntrophaceae bacterium | reverse complement strand
CGTTTTTGACTGAAGATTGAAATGGGCCCGATCACCATAGAGTTGATCTTGATCACTCTTGATGATGACATGTCCCTCTGCTACTGCATCTCCCTTTGTTTTGTCAAATTCTACAGAATCCGCCTTGATATACCCACCTTCAAATGTAATAACAACATTCCCCGTGGCGGTGTATTTGTCGTTCTCGCTGTCATACGTCATGTTATCCGCCTCGATATTCACTGGTCCGCTAGGAACGGCTCTTTCGAAGGCAGCAACCGGCTGAACAACTCCGAAGGTTATTACACAGACAACTAATGTCAGGATCACATTACGAATTATCACGAAACCGTCTCCTCGGGTCATTACTATCCGACTCACCACCGATATGATACTCTTTATCGTATTAAAAGACTAACTCATCGGTATAACATCTGACATCATTTCTTTTACAGCTCCGACAAGATAGAAAGAACCGGTGACACAGATCAAATCACCGTCTCTCGCAAGTGTAAAGGCCTTGTTGAGAGCTTCTCGAACATTTTCGATACAGTACAGGTTATTGGTATAGCACCGGGCAGTCACCGATAACATCTGTGGATCAAGTGCCCGCTCGGAATCGGGTTTCGTCACGATGATCACATCAGCCTGTCGAGCGAGGATGCGAAGCATAGCACGGCAATCTTTATCCATCAAGACACCGACAACAAGAATCAGCTTTTCATATGAAAAATCATTGGCAAGAGAGCGGGATAATACAGCGGCCCCTGCAGGATTATGAGCCCCATCGATTACAAATAGAGGCTTTTTACACAGCACCTCCAATCTCCCCTCCCATCGAACATTTTTCAATCCTCTCGCAATCGCATCTGCACTAATCGTGAACCCCTTCTCAGTTAAGATATCAAGGACTCCCAGTGCAAGGAGAGCGTTCTCTTTCTGGTGCTTTCCCACGAGAGCGACGGAAAGATTATGATAGTCATTGAAAATTCCATAATAGGAAAAAGTATCATGTCCCGACTTTCTCAGCCGCAGGTCCCGTCCGGCACGATACAGGCGTGCATTTAAATCACGGCAGATCTTTTCGAGCACTGACCGGACAATCGGCTGCTTGGCACCAGTCAAACAGATGCCGTCAGGTTTGATGATTCCTCCCTTTTCTCCGGCAATGGCTTGTAATGATCTCCCGAGATATGCTGTGTGTTCCACGGAAATATTCGTAATGACAGAAATATGGGGCTCCACAACATTCGTCGCATCCAGCCTTCCTCCCAGACCAACTTCAACGACGGCAATATCAACCTGACAGAACTCAAAATAAAGAAATGCCAGGACCGTGGCAAACTCAAAATACGTGACGTCTTCCGTTATCTCGTTTCTTATCCTCTCGATGAAATCGAAGAGTTCCTCTGGTGAAATCATACGGTCATTGACCCGTATGCGTTCTCTGAAATCAGTAATATGAGGTGAGGTATACAGTCCGACGGTCAATCCGGCCTCATGAAGCATTGAGGACACCATTGCCGCAACCGATCCTTTACCGTTGGATCCTCCGATATGAACAGTCGGATATTTTGTATGCGGGTTGCCAAGGCTTCGGAGAAGCCGTGTTACGGAACCGAGGTCAAGGTTGATGCCTTTGCTTTGAAGTCGAAAGAGAAATTCGAGCGGATCGAGATTTGTCATAAATACATATTGTTCCAGAATTCGAATATTATAAGCCGGATGCAGAATATGCACATTCGGCCGATCCATTTTCCGTCCTGATTCGGACTACTGGATTCTCTCCGTAATGATAATGAAACGGGATCTCACCCAGAAGGCTATCACCCTCTGTCGCTGAACGGCTCCGCTCCGTTAAACCTTTATAATTTCTCCTTCTTTGAGGATCTTGACATTATTTCTGGAAATTGAACTGATTTGATTCTCGATAAGTGTATAGTATTGGGGTTTCAGATGATATAAATAAATATCGACGGATTCGAATAATGAAAGCTTTTTCAGTTCATTATTAAAACTTGCAGGGGTAAAGTGTCCTGCTGCTTCGGCGATGTCCTTCATATCATCAGGGAATGAGGTTTCAATAAAAATTGCTTTTAAGTCCTCAAGTTTATTTGCGATATCCCATATATCTTCTGTTGGTCCCGTGTCGCCGATAAAAATTACAGAACCTCCTTCAAACCGAATAACAAATGCCACCGTTTCAATAATATGATTAACCAGTATCGCCTGTACTGTTATTGAATCCACTGAATAAGAACTTCCCGGATTTATTGCCCGGAATTTGATGACGGGAGTCTCTCTATTCGGGATCACAGAAAAGTCGGGCCAGATAATATTATTGAACAGATTCTCCCGAAGAATATCAATTATTCCTTGAGTTGTAATAATTTCAATGGGATATTTCTTTTTTACATGGAGATTGTCAGCTAAAAATGCAATGTCTTTTACATGGTCGAGATGAGCGTGGGTGACAAAGATATAATCTATGTCGATCTGCTCATCCAGGCTCAGGAGGGATGTTACCGTTCCAGCATCTATTAAAATATTGTTATTGAGTAAAAAGCTGGTCGTATTATAACCTGGAAGTTGAGCCCCATGACAACCTAATACTCTAATTTCCATTCCCTCTCTCCGTATTATTTATTAAGATAGACGGACAACTACGACCCAGCATCAACTACAGATGCCTTTACGTAATAAAATTATTCAATAAAGTAAAGAGGTATTTGGATTCTGCAAGAACGAATACTTCAAAAAAAGCCATGGAAGACATTTGCAGATCCTCCATGGCTGTCTGAGATTAATCAATGCATGACGTTTATACTTCGTGCAGATCGTTGCTTTAATCTGGAGTTACGAGAAAGACCTCATCTCCGGGTCGAACTCGGTCGGCGGTTTTTATTCCGATGTAATCGCCTTCAACTGCTTTTTCTACTTTCTCGTTATTAATCTCCATAGAATCAATGGTTTCTTCGAAATCGGTCGTGTGCCCCGAGAATTTCACATTATCACCAACGTTTAACTCACCCGATGTAATTTTAACCGCAGCGACGCTCGGCTTTGCAAAAAATTTCACGACTTCACCAATTTTAACTTCAGCCATGGGTTATCCTCCTTCCATAAGTTCTTCTATAGATTATAAAGCAGTTCCTTTGGTCACTACCTCAGTGCACTTCCCTTAATGAGCAATTAAAAACACAAAAAATTTAGCTCCATTATAGATTTTTAAATAAAAAAAGCAAGGTTTTTGTAACCTTGCTTTTGTATCGCTTTTATAAATAATATTCTCTTTTTACCATACGGGCGGTGGGGGAATTATGAAAAATGTCCTCCGTGTCCTAAACAAGCTCTATTTGAGAAAGAGGTGCATTGTCACCGACTCGCCGACCGAGTTTAATAATTCTCGTATATCCACCTGCTCTATCGACATATCGAGGAGATAATACATCAAACACTTTCTGAGTGACGTCACGATCCCTGATAAAGGAAAGTGCCTGCCTTCTGGCATGAAGCGTTCCCCGCTTGCCCAAGGTAATCATTTTGTCGGCAACTCTTCGTAACTCCTTTGCCTTTACATCTGTCGTAACAATTTTTTCATGTTGCAGCAAGGAAGTTACCATATTTCTCATAAGAGCCTTTCTGTGGCTCGAAGTTCTTCCTAGTCTCTTAACAGCCTTTCTGTGACGCATTGAACTAAATTCCTTTCCGAGGCATGAGGATGCTTTTTATTCTTCGTTACTTTCCGATATATCTTCTCTCTGTTCACCCAAAAATGGATGGAAATCCAACTTCATACCAAGAGTAAGTCCCATTTCCGAGAGAATTTCCTTGATTTCATTCAGAGATTTTCTTCCGAAATTCTTTGTCTTGAGCATTTCCGCTTCACTTCTTTGAACAAGTTCCCCAATCAGATGAATTCCCGCATTCTTCAGGCAGTTCGCTGATCTGACCGAAAGTTCCAGTTCATCAACACTCTTGAATAAGTTTTCGTTAACTTGCTCTTTCTCCTCTTTCTTTTCCTCTTCTTCAACTTCTTCAATTTCTTCAAAATTTATAAAAGGATCCAGCTGCTCTTTCAATATCTTTGCAGCATACGCAACAGCATCCTCGGGAAGAACACTTCCGTCCGTCCACACTTCAAGCACAAGGCGGTCGTAGTCTGTAATTTGACCAACGCGGGCGTATGAAACCGTATAGGTCACTTTCTTTATGGGTGAAAAGATTGCATCAATATTTATCGTACCTTCCGGCTGATCAGGTTCTTTTTCTTTTTTCGCCGGAACATAGCCCTTACCAAAATCCACCAGCAGTTCAGCGTTAAAGGCATGACCGCTCGATAACGTTGCGATGTAATGTTCCGGATTCAGCACGTCAACAGTGCCATCGGTTATAATATTGCCAGCCGTAATCACCCCACCCGTCGTCACATTAAGGTTGACTGTTCTTGCTCCATCCTGATGAAGTTTAAAGCGAACTCCTTTCAGGTTGAGAATAATATCAGTGACATCTTCCTTAACGCCGGGAATCGTTGAAAACTCATGAAGCACTCCATCAAACCTGACGGAAACAATTGCTGCACCATAAATTGATGACAGGAGTACTCTTCGCAGAGCATTGCCCAAGGTATTACCGAATCCTTTTTCTAACGGCTGGCACTCAAATTCACCATAATACTTTGTATGGGTTTTTTCGTCTATCTCTATGCGCTTTGGTTTTATTAAGCTACGCCAGTTTCTCTGCATAATTTTCCTTCCCTTTTACAATGGGTTCATTTTACTTGGAGTAAAGCTCAACCACCAGTTGCTCCTGCATCGGCATCGTCAATTCTTCACGTGTGGGGAATCGCTTGATAATACCGGTGTAGTTATCCTTATCCAATTCCAACCATTGCGGGACACCCCTTCTGGCAACCGTTTCGACGGCTTCATTGATCCGACCAACTGTTCTGCTTTTCTCTTTGACCTGTATAGTATCTCCAACCTTGACAAGATATGATGGTATATTGACTTTTTTACCATTCACCAGAAAGTGATTATGCCGTATGAGCTGTCGTGCTTCATGCCGTGACGCAGACAATCCAAATCGATACACCATATTATCCAGTCTCCGTTCGAGGAAAACAAGGAGATTGTTACCGGTCACACCCTTTTGCCGGTCAGCCTTTGTAAAGTACCCTCTGAATTGTTTCTCAAGAAGGCCGTACATTCTCTTAACCTTCTGTTTTTCCCGAAGCTGTA
>CAZCGI010000149.1:0-5240 GCA_964498145.1 uncultured Syntrophaceae bacterium | reverse complement strand
ATCCTCCTGACTATTTCGACGCCCGGCTGCCGGCCCCTCCGTTTCTCATGGTGGATCGTATTCTCTCCATCACCCATACGGGAAAACGAGGATCAATCATTGCGGAACAGGATGTCAAACTGGACGCATGGTTTTTTCAGTGCCATATGCCCGGCGATCCTGTGCAACCGGGATGTCTTTGTGTCGACGCCATCTGGCAGCTCCTGGGATTTTACTGTGTCTGGCGGGGAGCTCGGGGCAGCGGACGGGCACTGGGATGTGAAGAGGTTATCTTCAACGGACAGATCAGGCCGTATAACCGGGTTGTCCGCTATGAAGTTGATGTCAAACGATACGCGGAGCTGAAAGAATCGGGGTCAAGCCTGGCAATCGCAGATGGACGAGTTATCGTCGACAATGAACTGATAATGACCATCTCAAATGCCCGAACCGGCGTTTTCAAAGGCATCGTCTATCCCGATTATCCGAGACAATCCCCCAATTCGAAAGGGGGAATCATCACGAGAGCCTATGAATCGTAACATTACACTCCATGAAAAGGAATGACAAGACTGTGGCTACAACAAATGAAACACGAAACAAGAAACAGGAAAAGTCGAACGACAAGCCCGTTGCAGTGGTGACCGGGGGCGGAACGGGAATCGGCGCGGCATGCTGCCGTGCCCTCGCCGATGAGGGATTTCGGGTGGGTATTCATTATCGAAGCAGTGAAGCTGCCGCCCACAGTGTTCTCGCCGATCTGGAAGACGGTTTTCTTCTTTCGGCGGACCTGTGTGATCCCGTTCAGGTTGATGATATGCTCACCTCACTCAAGACTGAGGGACGGGTGGATGTTCTTGTCAACAATGCCGGCTCCTCCATTAACAGCGACATAAATTCGATGAAAATCGGCGAATTCGATGCCCAGCGCTCGATGCTGCGGGGCACCTGGTATCTGACGAAACGCATCCTGCGGCTCTTCATGCTTCGCCGGAACAGCGGCAGGATCATTAATATCTCAAGCGTGGCAGGTCACACCGGCAACGGCGGCCAGATCCCCTATACGATGGAAAAGGCAGCCCTCGATGCCTTTACAAAATCACTGGCCAAGGAATTATGGGGGCGCAGTATTCTCGTCAATTCAGTGGCTCCCGGTTTCATTGAAACGGCAATGACCGAGGAACTCCCACTGGAAGTCTCGGAAAACATCCTCTCGAACATTCCGTTGGGACGAATGGGAAAACCTGAAGAAGTCGCCGAGGTCGTGGCGTTTCTTGCCGTCAAAGCAAGTTATATTACCGGAACAGTTCTCCACGTGAACGGGGGCCTCTACGGTGGCTGATCACAACAGGGCAGACGAAATTTTAAGACTCATTCCTCAGACCGAACCGTTTCGATTTATCGACAAAATTCTGGAACTGGATGAGAATCACATTGTCGGCACCTATCGATTTCGAGAGGACGAATATTTTTACCGTGGGCACTTCCCGGACCGCCCCGTTACGCCGGGCGTTATCTTGATTGAAACCATGGCCCAAACCGGAGTGGTCGCCTTCGGGATTCACCTCCTTATGGAACAGGGTGTCACCTCCGATGAAATAAGGCACCTGGTCACCCTTTTTTCCATGGTCGACAACGTGGAGTTCAACCGTATCGTTACACCGGGAGAAACCGTCATAATCAGGGGTGAAAAGATATATTTTCGAAGGGGAAATTTGAAAACACAGGTCAACATCGAGCGGACGGATGGAGACATCATCTGCTCAGGTGTACTGACCGGCAGGGGAGTTACATTACATGAAACATAGAGTTGTTATAACAGGAATGGGTGTCGCGGCACCGAACGGACATGGATTAGAAGATTTTGAGCAGGCCCTTCGTGAGGGAAAATCGGGAATCCGCTTTGTGCAGGAATTGTCCGATCTGAACTTTTCCTGTCAGATAGGGGGAATACCGGAAGATTTCGATACGATCAGAAAGAGCTATTTCGATCACGAAAAGCTCCTTTCCATCAACGATAACATCGGTTACATCTCCGTCTCCGCCATGGATGCATGGCGTGACGCCGGTTTAGCACTGCCGGAAGATGACAGTACTGATGTCAACTGGGATACCGGCGCCATTCTCGGTTGTGGTATCGGCGGTATGGACACGATCGCAACCCGGGTTGTCCCTATGGTAAGTGAAGGAAAGACCCGGCGTATGGGAAGCAGGATCGTGGAGCAGGTTATGAACAGCGGAACAAGCGCCCGCGTGGCCGGCCTTCTTGCCCTGGGCAACCAGGTGACGTCCAATTCCGCGGCGTGCAGTACCGGAACAGAAGCCATCGTCGATGCCATGGTAAGAATCAGAAACGGCCTTGCCAAGCGAATGCTCGCAGGCGGCTCGGAGGGAGCATCGCCATATATCTGGGCGGGTTTCGATTCGATGCGCGTCATCGCCCGTAAATTTAACGACCTGCCCGAAAAAGGATCGCGCCCCATGAGTGCCTCGGCAAACGGATTTGTTCCCGGCGCGGGGGGAGCCGTTCTGGTCCTCGAAGAGCTGGAAGCGGCGATGGAACGAGGAGCGAGGATTTATGGAGAAATTCTCGGCGGCTCTGTCAACTGTGGAGGACAGCGCAACGGAGGCTCCATGACGGCACCCAATCCGGCAGGGGTCCAACAGTGCATAAAGCAAGCCGTTGATGATGCCCGTATCGGCACTGATGAAATTGACGGGATCAACGGTCACCTGACGGCCACCTTCGCCGATCCATCAGAAATCCACAATTGGTCAAAAGCATTGAATCGGGGACCGGATAATTTTCCCTACGTGAATTCAACCAAATCGATGATCGGTCATTGCCTCGGAGCGGCGGGAGCCATTGAGAGTGTCGCAACGGTTCTCCAGCTCTATAAAGGTTTTCTACATCCCTCCATCAATTGTGAGGATGTCCATCCTGAGATTGAAGCCTTTGCCGACAAGATTCCGCAGAAAATGATGGAATTCCCCGATCTGAAAATCATGGCGAAGGCATGTTTCGGCTTCGGTGATGTAAACAGTTGTCTGATCTTTAAGAAATGGGAAGCATAACAGGATCTCAGCTATCAGCGGTCATTCATCAGCGCTGATAGCTCAACACGTATAAAATTAATAGGTAACTATAGAAGGAGAAAGAAATGGAAGAGAAACAGATTTTTTCAGAAATGGTCAATATCCTGAGACCGTATGTCAAGGACACGTCATTACTCGACGGAGCAACCGTTGAAACGCACATTCTCGACGACCTCAAGGTCAATTCGGCCCGTCTCGTCGATGTCATCATCAAATGCGAGGATGTCTTCGGCATTGAAATCGATGACGATGATGCAGATCAGATCAGAACCATCGGTGATGCGGTAAACGTTATTAAAAGTAAATTGCAGTAACGACGAACATGAACAAAAAAAGCAGGTATTTGCTGAATATTCAAAGGAACCTGGGCCGATTGACAAGTATCATCATCGGACCGCTCATGTTCCTCTTCATTAAATGTATGCATTATCGGATTCATGACCTGAAAAATGTGCGGAAAACGTTCAGGGAACACATCGAGGGATACAGAGGTCCGTGGCTTATATGCCCGAATCATCTTACCATGATCGATTCCCTGGTCATTGCATATGCGATAGCCCCCCTGTACCGTTATCTTGTCGACTACAGGATGCTGCCATGGAATCTTCCCGAACGGGCGAATTTCCAGCGCAACATATTTCTGACAATCTTCTGCTATCTGGGTAAATGTATCCCCATCAGTCGTGGCGGTGACAGAGAGGTCATGAAACACACCCTCGAAAAATGTATCTACCTGCTGACAAAAGGGGAAGTGGTACTCGTTTTCCCAGAGGGAGGAAGGTCACGGACCGGTCAGGTCGACGGAGAAAATTTTTCCTACGGAGTGGGACGCTTTGCCACCACTGTGGAGAACTGTCGGGTCATGTGCATGTATCTGCGGGGAGAGGGACAGACATCATACAGCAACTTTCCCCGCTTCGGAGAACGCTTTACCTTGACAATGGACACCCTCCGTCCATCTTCTCAATTCAGCGGACTGAAAGGGCAGAGGGATTGTGCACACCAGATAGTAGAGCGGCTGAAACAGATGGAGGAAGATTATTTTGCACTTCGTGGGCAACGACATCGTCGATCTGACGATGCGGTACGCGAGAGAGAAGACCGCCGATACGCGTTTCATTGAACGTGTGTTATCGGCATCGGAGCGGCACTGTCTTGAATATCACGGCACAACGGCAGTGTTGCTCTGGGCATTCTGGGCAGCCAAAGAAACGGCTTATAAAGTGATACAAAAACAATACGGAAACGTATCATCGGCGCCACGGCGATATAATGTGCGTCTTGACCGGATTCCCGAAGCAGCCGCATCCGGACCCCAGGCAGTATCGGGAGTCGTCGAAACGCCTTGCTCTCCCGTCTTTATCAGAATAACAGTCCGTAATGACTTTATTCACTGCATCGGAGTCTCCGGAGAAGCGGCATTCCTGGATTCGGTCATTGCCGGAACCGGACCAGTCACTGACACCCTATCTGGCCATGAAGATTCACAATCGGTAAGACAACTTGCACGGCACCATCTCTCGTCGTTTCTCAATCAGGACGTACGCTCCATCACTGTCACTCGAACGAAAGATATGCGGGGAATGACGCCCCCCGTTGTCTTTATCGGGGGAGAGCGTTCAACCATTGACCTGAGTCTGAGCCACGACGGAAACTTTGCCGCTTATGCGTTTTTTCAACGGGAGGATTGCTGCAGCACTAAACCACAGACCGCTTATCATGCTTGTGGGTATTGAATAAAATGTCATGTCGTGGGTGAATAATCGGTGCATCATATTGAATGCTTTACGATAAAGCTGTCGGTACATTATTAAAAAAAGTGAAGGAATCGGCAAACAGGCCGATAACCGATGTACTTTTCCTTGTGATGAAGCAACGGGAACCCTTGTGCCCGTTAATCATGCACTATAGTTTAACATGAAAAAATCTATGCGTCTGGAGGAAAATATGCTAAGGTTCGCCGCGGAGATTGAGCGCACTAATGGCTTAATGGAGGGAGACAATGTACAGATTCAAAAAGCAGCACCCGCTATTTCACCTCTTTTTCATCATAGTGATTCCCCTTCTTCAATTGGGAAGAAGAACATCGCAATGAAGAAAATCAAGAAAATTTTAATTGCCAATAGAGGAGAAATAGCGCTCAGAATTTTACGAACAATTAAGGA
>CAZCGI010000148.1:0-5242 GCA_964498145.1 uncultured Syntrophaceae bacterium | reverse complement strand
TGTCTAACAACATGGCTGACCGGTTAAACATCCCGTTGATGGTAGGAAACAATCAGTCACGTTTCGGAACGGCGTTCACCGTTTCCATCGAAGCACGCAAAGGGGTAACCACGGGAATTTCCGCTGCCGACAGGGCAACGACAATAGTCACGGCAGTCGCCGACGACGCAACACCCGATGATATCGTCAGTCCCGGTCATGTTTTTCCCATTCGCGCCAAAGACGGAGGGGTTCTCGTCAGAACGGGTCAGACGGAAGGTTCCGTCGACCTTGCCCGCCTGGCCGGACTCAAAGAGTCAGGAGTCATCTGTGAAATCATGAAAGACGACGGCACTATGGCCCGGATGCCCGATCTGGAAATCTTTGCCGAAGAGTATGGGCTCAAGATTGTGACCATTGCAGATCTCATCGATTTCAGAATGCAGCACGAAAGCCTGGTACGACGGGTAGCCTGCGCATCATTGCCAACAATATTCGGAGGAGACTTCAAGGTCGTCGTCTATGAAAATGATGTGAACGATTCGGAAAACGTGGCACTCGTCAAGGGAGATATCGGACCGGAGGATGAAGTTCTCGTCAGAGTTCATTCGGAATGTCTGACGGGAGATGTCTTTGGTTCGGAACGGTGTGACTGCGGTGATCAGCTCCATGAGGCTATGAATATGGTCGAGAAGGAGGGCAAAGGCGTTATCGTTTACATGCGGCAGGAAGGACGGGGAATCGGCCTGGCAAACAAGATCAAAGCGTATCATCTGCAGGAACACGGGCGGGATACGGTAGAGGCGAATATCGAACTGGGATTCAAACCTGATTTGAGGGATTATGGAATCGGCGCACAGATCCTCGTCGACCTCGGCGTCAGAAAAATGCGGTTGATGACCAATAACCCGAAGAAAATCGTGGGACTTCAGGGATATGGCGTTGAAGTAATCGATCGGGTATCTATCGAGATTGAACCAACGAAAGACAGCTTTCATTATCTCGAAACAAAAAAGAAAAAAATGGGACATCTTCTGAATATATGACATACGGAGATGAATCGGTTAGCGGCACATTTGTGAGATGTTGCAATAATCGTCTCACAAATGTTCACCTTGAGAGAGGCGATGCGACACCGTGGCAATAAGCGATCACCTTTCAGTTTTCAGCAAAAATGAATCGGTGATACAAGTGAGAACCGGCTGCCGACCCTGACAGCCGACTGCACGATCCATGAATGATGATAACTAACGTATAATGGAGAGATGATCATGGCGAAAATGCTGGAAGGAAAAATAATTGCAAAAGGATTGAAGTTTGCGATTGTCACAAGTCGTTTTAACGATTTTATCTGCAGCAAACTCATCGACGGCGCTCTGGACGGATTAATCAGAGCCGGTGCCGATGAAAAAGACATCACGATCGCCAAAGTGCCGGGTGCTTTTGAAATACCGATAGCAGCGAAGAAACTGGCAAAAAGCGGAAAGTACGATGCAGTCATCGGCCTCGGTGCAGTGATTCGGGGATCAACTCCGCATTTTGAGTATGTAAGCGCGGAAGTCTCTAAAGGTATCGCCACGGTCTCACTGGAAACAGAGGTCCCAATTGCTTTCGGAGTCATCACAACGGACACACTTGAGCAAGCAATAGAACGCGCCGGATCGAAGTCGGGCAACAAGGGATGGGATGCTGCATTGTCCGCAATAGAGATGGCGAATCTTTTCAAATTAATGTAGTAGTCAGAGGAGTTAATGGGTACCAGAAGAAAGGCTCGAGAAATTGCCTTGCAGGTTCTCTTCCAGCTTGATGTTTCCCAGGTAGATGTCTATGAGGGCATCGACCTTTTCTGGGATAATTTCGATGCCCCTGAAAGTGCAAAGGATTTTTCCACGCATCTTATAGTGGGAACGATGGATAACCTGGATGATATCGATGACCTCATCAAGAGCTGCTCAGAAAATTGGTCTCTTGACAGAATGTCGAAAGTGGACAGGAATATCCTGCGACTCGCTGTGTATGAACTGGTCTTCTGTCGCGACATTCCTCCCAAGGTTGCATTGAATGAGGCTATCGATCTAGGGAAAGAGTATGGATCCGAAAACTCCGGATCTTTTATAAATGGGATACTCGATGCTCTATACGCAAAATTACGCCGGGACGATAACGATTACAATATCATCTGAATCGATTGACTCGCTCATTCGGGACAGCCTTGTAATCGGATATTTCTCAGACGAGAGACCTCCCAGGGGACTGTGCGGTTTCATCGACTGGCGTCTCAATGGTCTCATATCCCGGCACGTGGCACAGGGAACCGTAACGGGCACGTTTATGGAAAAAGTGCTCATAACTCCCGACAAAAGAATTCCATCCTCAAAACTGTTGCTTATCGGATTAGGCGACTCATCGCATCTCAGCTGCGAACAGCTCCATCAGACCGGGCGGACAATTGCCGAAACGTTATCCAGAATTCAGTGTGATGATGCAGCCTTTGACATTCCTTCACCTCATCGGTGCAATCTGAACGTTTCGGAAATGACACTGGCAATGATATCAGGATTTACCGAAGCGCTCTTTGAAAGAGATTCAGAGAAGAATTCACACGCTGTTTCCATTCTCGGCAACAACTCATATCGGGATGAAATGACCTTGGGAGTCAATCAATTTAAAGTTAATGTCAAGCAGAGACTGAAGGTTATGATTAACGAAGCATAGTAACGGGGCAGTGCATCCGATCATGAGTATAATTCAAGCCTTTTTGCAGAGGATATTCATCATATGAGAGTTATTGTCATCGGAGCCGGAGAAGTCGGCTACAACATCGCTGACATACTTTCCAAAGAAGGAAGCGATGTTATCATTATTGATAAAAGTGAAGAGCGTCTCAAAGCCGTTTCCGAAAATCTTGATGTTCAAACCATACAGGGAAGCGGAAGCAGTCCGGAAATTCTCAGAAAAGCCAAGCTTGACCAGTCGGACATGGTCGTCGCCGTCACCGACAGCGATGATACAAATATGGTTGCATGTCTCCTCGCGTCAGTTCAGTCAAAGGGAGCGGTAAAAATAGCACGAATCAGGAATCCAGACCTTGATAAGGATTCAGCCATCTTCGATAGAAATCACCTGAACATCGACCTGTGCATTAATCCGGAACGGGAATCTGTCGGTAACGTTATCAATATCATAGAAAATCCCGGGGCATCGGAAATCATCGATTTCGCAGGAGGTCGAATCAAGCTGGCCGCTTTTCATGTTGATTCCGACTGTCCCGCTCTAGGCAAACCCCTCCACGAGGTAAGAGGGTTGTGCAAGATCCAGGATTTTCTCATCGTCTCCATAAGCCGTAAAAATGAACCCATTGTACCGTCGGGCACGACTACCATCGAGCCGAACGACTACCTGTTCGTTCTCGCCGAATCGGAAAATGTTAAGGATATT
This sequence comes from uncultured Syntrophaceae bacterium, assembly GCA_964498145.1. Classification (GTDB taxonomy): domain Bacteria; phylum Desulfobacterota; class Syntrophia; order Syntrophales; family UBA6807; genus DSDU01. The sequence continues at coordinate 1,825 of CAZCGI010000148.1, read as the reverse complement.
ATTCAATTCTTCGGGAAAGACACAACTCCGGTACAGCGGGTATTCATTGTCGGCGGCGGTTCTACCGCACTTATCCTTGCCGAGTCCTTAGAAAAGAAAGGAATTCTCGTCAAGCTCATAGTTATTCTCCATGGCGACGGTACAAGCCAGGACCTCCTTAAAGAAGAAAACATCCAGGATGCCGACTATCTCATTGCCGTCACCAATGATGAAGAGGCAAACATACTGGCGGCCCTGCTGGCGAAACAACTGGGAGCAAAAAAGGCAATATCGCTGATCAACAGAATCGATTATACCCAACTCGTCTCATATGTCGGCATCGACGGCGTCATGAACCCGAGACACGCCACAATCGGGAAAATTCTTCACTTCATTCGCAAAGGGAAAATTATATCAGCAACGCCACTCCACGATGAAAAGGCAGAGGCCGTTGAGTTTATAGCCCTGGAAACATCCGAAATAACGAACAAACCCCTCAAGGATATTAAGATACCCACGGGTACCATTATCGGGGCGATCATACGAAACGACAAAGTTTTTATTCCGGGTGGCAACTCTGTTATTTTACCGGGAGATCACGTCATCCTCGTCACGCTTCGTTCGGCAATACCCAAAGTTGAAAAAATCCTTACCGTGAAGCTGGATTATTTCTAATGAACCCGCGAAATATTGCACATATCCTGGGCGCATTCCTGTTCTTTCTAGGACTGGCGATGCTTCTGCCATTATGCTTCGCCTTCTATTTTCAGGATGGTGACATCACCGCACTGGGTGTCTCCCTGTTCATAACGGTCTTTATCGGAATCATCTTCTACACCATATTCAGACCGGGAGACAAAATTTCCCTGACACATAAAGAAGGATTTCTCATCGTTGCACTGGGGTGGTTTCTTGCCGGTGTTTTCGGCGCCCTGCCGTTTATGATACAGGGAATTCTGCCATCATTTACCGATGCTTTTTTCGAATCGATGTCAGGCTTCACCACGACGGGAGCAACGGTCATCACCGCCATAGCGGACGTTCCGCGCGGCATTCTTCTCTGGCGGTCCCTTACCCAGTGGCTCGGCGGTATGGGTATTATTGTTTTGTCAATTGCGATACTCCCACTCCTCGGCGTCGGCGGCATGCAGCTTTATAAGGCTGAACTGCCGAGCCCGGTTAAAGACAAACTTACACCGAGAGTGGCAGAAACGGCACGAACGCTCTGGATTGTCTATTTTATCATATCGACGGTAGAATTCATCCTGCTCCTTTTCGGTGGTATGGATGTTTTCAACGCCCTTTGTCATACGTTCTGTACGATGGCAACCGGCGGGTTTTCAACAAGCGACGCAAGTATCGCCCACTTCCGGAGTCCCTTTATCGATGGAATCATTACACTCTTCATGCTCATTGCCGGCATCAATTTCACACTCCACTACAGTCTATTAATAGGCAATATTCGAGGATTCTTCAGGAACAGCGAACTTCGATTTTACCTGGGAGTTACACTCGTTGCGGTCGCTGTTGTCACATTGAATCTTCGAAACCATCTTTTTGATAACATCGGCACCTGTATTCAGTACGCATCGTTTCAAGTCGTTTCGATCATGACAACAACGGGGTTTACCACCGCTAATTTCGATGACTGGCCCGCCGTTTCAAAGATTATTTTACTTCTCCTCATGTTTATCGGCGGATCGGCAGGGTCCACCGGAGGGGGCATCAAATGTCTGAGAATCCTCCTCATCCTCAAACACAGTTATATCGAATTATACCGACTCGTCCATCCTCATGCGGTAACCGCAGTAAAGCTGGGGAAAAAAATAGTTTATCCGGAAACGAT